>CALGAA010000022.1 GCA_937952445.1 uncultured Bacteroidota bacterium
CTGCAGTTCCTTCAGCCCCTGAAGGTGTACCAAACCACCGTCCGTCACCTCGGTTCCATTCAGATTGAGGACTTGCAGATTTCGAAACCCGGCGACCGTGGTGAGCGACTCGTCATCTACCGGCATATGCCCCAGATACAGATCCACGACCTGATCCCGGACCTTAGCGAGTGCTTCGAGATGCTCTGGCTGGAAATGGCTCGCACTGAGAAAACGCGCGTACAGAGCGGGGGATTCAATGGCCAGGGGTATGAGTAACCGGTAATTGTCGTTCAATTCCTGGATGGTCGATTTACGGGCAGGCTTCATATCATATACCGGGCCGGTATCCTTCCCGTAATGTGCTTTAATTAATATCGATAGCGTGTCTGACGGATCGATAGAATGATACGCTAAATCGAATAAATTTTGTTGGTCAATCCATTCGCGGATCAACGTAATTTCTTGTTGGGTCAGTTGTGGTTTCCCCTTTGGAGGCATATGATCCTCGTGATCAATATCCAGGATCAGCCGTTCAAACAAAAGGCTTTGCTCCGGATTGCCGGCCACCAGAACAACACCGGATTCTCCACCCCGGAGGATCGATGCGCTGTCAACCAGGCTGAGTTCTCCTTTTGTTTTGGCGGAATTATGGCAGTTCAGGCATTTTTGATCCAGAATGGGATAAATGACATCCTGAAATACCATAGCTTCGTCCAAAGGAACTTTTTGGGCATATTTTTGAGTGATGGGCTCGGTCAGGAATCCCTGCCCATGTGTGATTCCGGCTCCGATGTGGCTCGTTACCACCAGAATCAATGCCGGAATACCCAAAACCATCCAGTTGAACCGCCCGGCCTTCTTCCGGATCCAGGGGCTGTTTTCCAGGGCTATAATTCCGGCCAGGACCAGAAGACCTCCCCATTTATGTACCTCCACTTCCCGGCCAGCGTACCCGTTTTCCAGGGATAGAATTAATCCGAAAAAAACGGTTAGAGCGCACGTGAGATGGACGAACTGAATGTAGCGGTATAAATGTGGTGGATCCTCATTCTGGTGTGTCGACAACGATGAAATGATCCATGGAATTACAGGAAGAAGCAGGATCAGTACGATGGGAAAATGTAAAACCAGCGGATGTGCCCGGCCCAGCACCTGAACAAATGCAGGTGCGACAATCCAGGGACCTGCAATGACGAAAAAGATGATCATTACATCCAGTGCAAAATTGACCAGTTCTAATATCCGCCACAATCGATTTGAGGAATTCATACAGGGATCATCGGTGATGCATTAGGCAATAATCGGGTTGACGACCTTACCCCCGACATCGGTTAAGCGCAACCTTCTTCCCTGATATTTGTACGTCAATTTCTCATGATTCAGACCCAGCAAGTCCAATATGGTTGCATGGAAATCGTGGATATGAACCGGATCCCGGACAATATTGTATCCAAACTCATCTGTTTCACCATATACCACACCTGGCCTCACTCCTCCACCTGCCATCCAAACGGAAAACGCACGAGGGTGATGATCCCGGCCGTAATTATCAGCGGCCAGTCTGCCCTGACAATAGTTGGTTCGTCCGAATTCTCCTCCCCAGATAACCAGAGTGTCGTCGAGCAGACCTCTTTGTTTGAGATCCATCACCAAGGCTGCAGAAGCCTGATCCACGTCTTTGGCCTGGCCCGCCATTTCACGGGGTAAATTACCGTGCTGATCCCAGCCCTGATGGTACAATTGAACGAATCGCACGCCGTTTTCAGCGAGTTTTCGCGCCAATAAGCAATTGGCGGCGTAGGTGCCGGGAACGAGACAGTCGGGGCCATACATTTTGATGATGTGATCCGGTTCTTTGGACAGATCGGTGACTTCCGGTACAGAAGTCTGCATACGGTAAGCCATTTCGTATTGTTGAATTTTGGCGGTGATCTCCGGGTCTTCGATATCGTCAAACTGGTGTTGATTGAGTTCGGCGAGCTTGTCCAGCATATTTCGTCGGGATCGGAAATCGGTACCGTCCGGATTACTCAGATATAGTACGGGATCATGTCCTGAGGAGAATTGAACCCCCTGGTGAACAGAGTCCAGAAATCCGTTGGTCCACAGTTTGGAATAAACGCCCTGTCCGTTCCCGTCACCTTTCGAAACCAGCACGCAAAATGTCGGCAGGTTTTTATTTTCACTTCCCAATCCATAGCTTAGCCATGCACCCATGCTGGGCCGGTTACCCTGCTGGGCCCCGGTCTGGAAAAAGGTAATCGCCGGGTCGTGGTTGATCGCCTCGGTATGTAGGCTTCGGATAATGCACAGTTCGTCGACAATTTTGGCCGTATAGGGGAACAAATCACTGACCCACGCTCCGGATTCTCCATATTGATGAAAATCGTAAAACGAACCGACGAGTGGAAATTTATCCTGATTTGCCGTCATGCCGGTGAGCCGTTGACCGTCCCGGATGGAAGGCGGTAAATCCTCTCCCATTCTTTTATTGAGTAGAGGCTTATAATCAAACGATTCCAGTTGAGAGGGAGCACCACTTTGAAACAAATAGATGACCCGCTTGGCTTTTGGGGCAAAATGAGGGATGGCAGCCTCCAAAGCTTCCTGCTGACTTCCGCCTTCAAACAGACTGGGAATCAGCAACGAGCCCAACGCTGCACTTCCTATTCCGACGCTCATTTTCGATAAAAAATGACGCCGGTTGATTCGTAATCTGGATTCTTTTATTTCATTTTCATTCATGGTGAGACTAACTTTTGGTAATGGCTTCTTCGAGATTGTATAGAAGGTGAATGCAGGCCATCAGAGCGGCATGCTGAACCGGATCCACCTCTTCATTCTGCGGATATTCCCCGACCTCGAGAAACCGGGTGGCATCCCCGGGATCGGTGGTATATCGGTCCAATTCTTCGTTGTAGTATTCCATCAGAACCGCTCGTTCCTTTTCATCGGGATCGCGGCACAAAATCCGGACAAAAGCCCGGGATAAATTTTCCTCGATATTGGAATTTTCCTCCAATAACTTTTGGCTTAAAACCCGTGAACCTTCCAGTATAATGGGATCGTTCATCATAACCAGTGCCTGAAGTGGAGTATTGGTGGTCGCCCTTTCGAGTTCGCACATATCGCGGTTGCTTGCGTCAAAGATCAGCATATTGGGGGGTGGCACCGTCAGTTTGATAAAAACGTATAACCCCCGGCGGTACAAGTCATCCCCATGATCCTGGACATATGTCCGTAAACTGCCCCGACCCGAACTGGTCACTTCCCAGATTCCGTCTGGCTGATAGGGCTTTATGCTCGGACCTCCTATTTCCGGGTTAAGTAGACCACTGCTGGCCAATATGTGATCCCGGATCAATTCGGCCGGCAGTCGTTGTCGAGACATACGGGACAAATAAACATTCTGCGGATCCAATTGAGCGTTCCGGTCATTCATTTTGGACGACTGGCGATATGTGGTTGACATCACCATCTGTTTGACCAGTCGCTTGATGTCCCATCCATTTTCCATAAAGTCCACAGCCAGCCAGTCCAGGAGTTCGGGATGAGTAGGAAGATCTCCCTGGTTCCCGAAATCTTCGACCGTCGAAACGATGCCGCGGCCAAAAATTTTGGACCAGATCATATTGACGAAGACCCGCGCGGTCAACGGATTATTTTCATTGGTCGTCCACTGCGCCAGGCCTACCCTGTTTTGTGGATAGGTGTTGATATCAAACGCCAAAACCGCTTCGGGAGCCTCAGGTTCAACCGGTTTCCCCGGCTGGTCATACAACCCGCGATTGAGGATGTATGTTTGACGTACGCTATCCTTCAGGTCGCCCATGACTGAAACCGTCACCATGTTGGTATCTGGTGCATTGATGAACGTATAGATGCTATCGATTTCGGCCTGTGAAATGAAGAGCTTGGGGTATTTTGATGGGGTGGATTCGGTGACCGTCCCTTCGATACCCACCTCCGGCGTATTGTTGAAAAAGGCAGAAAGCTGGAAATAGTCTTCCTGGGAAAACGGGTCGTACCGATGGTCGTGGCACTGGGCGCATTCCATCGTAATGCCGAGCATGCTCGTGCTATAGGTGTTGGTTTTATCGATGACGTAAGTGACACGATATTCCTCGGGAATAACCCCACCTTCTTCCGTGATTTTGTGGTTGCGGTTGAACCCCGTAGCTAAAATTTGTTCTTTAGTTGCATCCGGAAGTAAATCACCGGCAAGCTGCCATTCGACAAACTCATCGTACGGCAGATTTTGATTAAAGGCATGGATCACCCAATCCCGCCAGGGCCATTGGGAACGGACTTCGTCATCCTGGTATCCATAGGAATCCGCGTAACGCGCTGCATCCATCCAGTACAAAGCCATTTTTTCCCCGTACGCGGGTTTTGAAAGCAATTCATCCACCAGTTTTTCAAAGGTCATTTCGGAAAAACCTTCCTGGAACCGCTCTATATCGGAAGGAGCGGGAGGCAGTCCGGTAATGTCAATAAATAATCGACGGAGCAGCCGTTCTGGAGATGCTTCTTCAGCAGGGGATAATCTTTTTTGGTCCAGGGAAGCCATGATGAAATGGTCGATTTCATTGCGGGGCCAGGAAGGATTGGACACTTCTGGTAAAGGGGATTTGACCGGCGGGATAAAAGCCCAGTGTTCTTCGTATTCGGCACCTTGTTCGATCCATTTTTTCAGAATTTGTTTTTCGGTGTCGGTGAGTGTGAGACCGGATTCGGGGGGAGGCATCATCAGGCCCGGGTCATTACTCATAATCCGATGCACCAGTTCGCTGTTTTGGGCATCGCCCGGTACGATGGCATATTTCCCCGGATTTTCTTCCAACGCCTTCCGGGCTTCAGATTCAATGTCAAGGCGCAAGCCAGCCTGGCGATCTGTTTCATCCGGCCCATGGCAACTAAAGCACCGGTCAGATAAAATGGGTTTGACATGGAAATTGAAGTTAACAACAGACGGAACCACGGCGTCCGTTACAATAGCTGGTTCGTCCTGACAACAAATCAGTACAATGGCAGCCAGTATGCCGAGACTGAAAATGCTCTTTTTCCGTGTGATCGACTTCATTTTTATGCAAACCTTTTCGAAAGTTAGCCACATATTTCTCAAACCATCCTTTCAAATATAGCATTTTGTTCGGTATATTGAAAAGGTTTGGGAAAGGAAATAATTGGGATGCCCGCGTGTGACAAAATATTATAAAAAGGGGATCTGCCGGAAATACATTTTATCCGGAATGATAACCAATATCACGTTTGGAATATGGCAGTTAAGCATTCACGGCTTCCTTGAACTATATATAAAATCAGGGAAGACCTTGGTTATATTTCTGAATCGTTTTTGTATCCACGGTGCAAGACTCCTTTTTATCAGATAGTACACTCGATTATCTTTATGCAATTTCCTTCTCCTCTCTGCCTAATTTCTTTCTCATCAGCGTCTTCATTTCGCTTAAATTCTACCGTAAATGATTTTAAATTAGATTTCTGAATGGAGCTAATGAAGGTTGTTGCGTTTTAACAAATCCAAATATATGTACTGAAAGTCAATAGAATATCGTACCTTTGTGCTTCATTTTTAAAAACGGCGTTTTTATGATCAGTGTAAAGAATTTAACCCTTAATTTTGGTACCAGGGTCCTCTTCGAGGATGTCAACGTCCAATTCACCCAGGGAAACTGCTATGGTGTAATTGGAGCGAATGGTGCCGGCAAATCTACTTTTCTGAAAATCATTTCAGGCGAGGTAGAATACAGCAAGGGGTCGGTGGAGATTACCCCGGGGGAACGGATGGCGGTATTGAAACAGGATCATTTCCAATTTGATGAATACACCACGCTGGATACGGTCTTGATGGGCCATGAGCAATTGTGGAAAGTATCCAAAGAACGTGAAGCAATATATAGTAAGCCTGATTTTTCCGAAGAAGATGGCATGAAAGCCGGCGAATTGGAGGTAGAATTTGGTGAATTGGGAGGGTATGAAGCGGAGAGCGAAGCCGGACATTTACTCAGTAGTTTGGGCGTAAAAGAAAAATTTCACCATTCGCTGATGAAAGATATTCCTGGCAACCTTAAAGTCCGGGTCTTGCTGGCTCAGGCACTTTTTGGCAACCCGGATATTTTGCTACTCGACGAGCCGACAAACGGCCTCGACCTCGAAACGATCAATTGGTTGGAGAACTTTCTGGCAGATTACCCCAACATCGTTCTTGTCGTGAGCCACGACCGGCACTTTTTGGATGCCGTATGCACGCATGTGGCTGATGTAGACCGACGTAAAGTGAAGGTGTACACGGGGAACTATACGTTTTGGTACGAGAGTTCGCAGTTGATGGCCCGCCAAATTGCGGATAAAAACAAAAAAGTGGAGGAAAAACGACAGGCGATGATGGAATTTATCGCCCGATTTAGTGCGAATGCGTCCAAATCACGACAAGCTACCTCCCGTAAAAAGGCGCTTGAAAAACTAAAAATCGAAGACATTGAGCCGAGCCATAGAAAGTATCCGGGCATTATATTTCAAATGCGTCGTGAACCCGGAAACCAAATCCTGAATGTCAAGAATTTATCCAGGACGGTGGATGGGCGGATATTGTTCGATAATGTGAGTTTCACGGTTGAAAAAAACGACAAGATTGCTTTCCTTAGCCGGGATCCACTGGCCGTAACCCAATTTTTTGAAATCATCAACGGTAAAATGGAAGCGGACCAGGGCAGCTATGAATGGGGTGTGACCATCACCAAGGCGTATTTACCACTGGAAAACAGTGATTATTTTGACAATGACCTTACGCTGTTGGATTGGCTCCGGCAATATGTGCCTGATTACGTGGAAGATGTGGATGAATCATTCCTCCGCGGGTTTTTAGGTAAAATGCTGTTTAGTGGAGAGGAGGTTTTCAAGAAAACCAGTGTGCTGAGCGGAGGCGAAAAGGTACGTTGCGTTCTGAGCCAAATGATGTTGCAAAATCCCAATTGCATTATCCTGGATCAGCCGACCAATCACCTGGATCTCGAAAGCATTCAGGCTTTTAACGAACAGTGCGTGACCTATAAAGGAATCGTGTTGCTGTCTTCACACGACCAGACGTTTATGCAGACCGTAGCCAATCGGGTGATTGAGTTGACGCCCAATGGCATCATCGACCGATTGACGACGGTAGAAGAGTACCTCAACGATGACCGGATTAGAGCACTGCGCGCAGAGAAATACGGCGAAGAGGTCACCATTTAATCGGCACCTTCCCTTGTGGATTTACATCGTTGGTTTGAGGACGTATCCAATGGGGAACCCTCCTCTCAATGGGATGTATGGGCATTTTAAGGGTCCTCCTGGCCTTTAAGTACCACACGCCATCTGGCTCCGTAAAAACCATGATTTTTAACGTCGCGGGAGATAGGAAGTATTGATTTTATCTGACCCGGATCGTGCATGAAGCAAATACCAATCATGTCTAAAAGGAGGGATAGAATTCCTCAATTATTGTATAATATCAGATTGGTACTCAATGTATTATACGCTGTACGGGGTGAGTAATTCGGGTATAAACCTTTACCCGTCTAACAGCTCTTCCATTTCATCGATGACCCTGTTTATCTTTTCAATTGTCAATTGGAAGGGACGGTCTTCCGTCATGTCCACCCCGGCATTTTTCAATAAATCGACGGGATAAGCCGAGCCGCCGGAAGACAGAAAATGGAGATACCGATTTCGAACTTTCTCCCCGCCCTCTTTTATCTGCTCTGCCAATGCCTGCGATGCGGTGAATGAGGTGGCGTATTGAAATACGTAATAGTTGTAGTAAAAATGAGGGATGTACGACCATTCCTGGCGGATGTAATCATCAACGTGGCATACGCCCAGGTCGTGACCGTAGTAGGTTTTTACCAAATCAAAGTAAAACTCGCTGAACCGTTCACCGGTCAGAGCTTCACCTTGTTCGGTCAACTGATGGACCAGTAACTCGTACTCGGCGAACTGGGTTTGGCGGAACAAAGTACCTTTGGCTCCCTCGAGATAATTCCCGAGAATCGATAACCGTATGCGGGGGTCTTCGATGGTTTCCAACAGGTAATCGTTGAGCAATGCTTCGTTGAGTGTCGAGGCGACCTCTGCCACAAAAATGGAGTAATCTGCCTTTGCGAAGGGTTGCGTTTTGTTGGACAGATAACTGTGCATGGTATGCCCCAGTTCGTGAGTCAGAGTGCTGACGTCGTCGTATTTACCGTTGTAATTCATCAGGATGTAGGGATGGGTATCATAGATGGCTCCGTTCGAATAAGCTCCGGAACGTTTGCCATCAGTAGGGTACATATCGATCCAGCGATTGCGAAAAGACTCGTCAACCACGTCGATGTATTCCTGACCCAACGGATGGAGGGATTCCAAAATGAGGTGTTGAGCTTCTTCTACAGAATAGCTCAGGTCTACTTCCTGAACAAGGGGAGCATACAGGTCATAATAGTGAAGCTGATCGAGACCGAGCATTTTTTTCCGTAGGGAAAGATACCGGTGAAAGGTTGGGAGGTTATGCCGAACATTGGCAATCAAATTGTGGTATACATCCACCGGAATATTATCGTCATCCAGTGCGCTTTCCAGGGTATTCTCATAATTTCTCACCCGGCTGTAAAACACATCTTTTTTAAGATTACCGTACAACTGCGTTCCGAACGTCCGTTCAAACTCAGATTGTTTCCCAAAAAACGATTCAAAAACCAGTTGTCGGTCTTCCCGGACGGGAGAGGTCCGGTGCAAGGCAAAATTTGCGTTGTGGAGGGTCACGGAACGACCGTCGGCTAGTGTGACTGTAGGATATGGAAAATCAGCGTTGGTGAATATGCTGTAAATTGACGATGCATTCCCGGCCATCAGGGAAGCCTGTGCGATCACTTTCTCCACCTCGTCCGATCTTTTATGTGCCCGTTGTCGAATCAAATCTTCGAGGTAGAAGTCAAAGTCACGGAGCCGATCATCCGACTTGATGTATTCCCGTATGGTTGATTCGCTGGCCTGGAGTATTTCCGGTTCGATAAAGGAGGTGGCGGCCCCAATATCTGAATATATCTGGCTGATTTCCTGTTTCATACCCTGATACTTGCTGATTCGCGTATCCTCATCCGAAGAAAGCGAGGCATAACAGCTCAGCTTTCGCAGATCTTGCTGGAGATCGGTAATGAAAATCAGCGAGTCCGCCAGGGTTTGGGCGGATTCCATTATTCGGCCTTTGAAGGTATTGATCTCCGGATACCGTGATTTGATTTCATCTCTGGTTTGTTCCCATTCCGACAGGGAATTAAAAATCGGGGTAAGATCCCATTTATACTTTTCCGGAATGTCTTGCCGGTTTTCGAATGTGATGTTATCTGTTGCGGGCATAAAGTGATGTCGTTTGTAATTGATTTAAAAGGTAAATGCGGTTGTGATGTTCAAAAATGTACTCTTAATTTTTCAATTTGCTGGATACCGTGCAAAAGTACAAAGGATTTTTGGCCGAATTATTTCGAATGCGTAAAAATCAAGACGTTGTTGAATGTCCTCTGGGGAGGTAATTCCCGATGGGACGGACGGATTTGACTGGTATTCTTTCACCCGTGGAAATCAGGTTTCCACAACTTTTCTTTGAAATGAACCACTTTGTCATTCTCAACTTCGATACCTTCCCGGCGAAGTTCATCGGCCATATAGTCAGGATAGGGAAACCGGTTTTTGCCGGTCAATACCCCCGAAGCATTGACGACCCGATGGGCGGGGATGTATCCATATCCCGCATGATGTTGGCGAAGGGCATACCCTACCATCCTGGCAGATCCCAGGGTGAGGTAATCGGCTATTATTCCGTAAGTGGTCACCCGGCCGATTGGGATTTCACGGACCACATCATAGACCAACTCGTAGTAGGATTTCCTCAATTTGCCTTACTTTTGTGTTTTAAAAATACGAATATCTATATGGAATCGCAACCGGTACAGTATTTTGTTTTGGGCATCATGACGTTAACGGATGCGCGTTATTTTAGTGCGTTGGGGGTAGAGTACCTGCATTTCGATCTCAATCCCGAATCTCCGTATTCCATTTCTCAGCCGGCCTGGCAGGCGATTATCGAATGGGTCGAAGGCTCGGACATAGTCTGTTCATTTGATCATCTTTTTGATCGGGATGCGATCCGTCAAATTGTCGAAAATCCGATGGTGACCGGAGTTATGAGCCATTATCCTGATCTTCTGGATCATGTCAGTCAGATCAACCCCGGTCTAAAGCTTTTCCAGCAGGTTGATTCGCCGGAAGAGGTGGATAAACAACTTTCTCTGACCGGGGTCATCTGTCCGGTTCAAACGGCTTATCTACCCCACGGATTTTTATTGTGCAATGGACCTCTGGAGGCACAGGGTGCAGTGCAAAACGGAGTGACCCGGATTGCGATTCATCCAGGAAGCGAAGACGAAGTAGGGATCAAGGATTATGAAGCCTGGGATCGATTGCTCTACCAGGAGTTTTAAGGACGAAGACACAAACCGAATTTGATTTGGGTTTGAGTTGGATTGTCAGATTTCTTTCACCTCAACACGATCTATTGTAAATCCCTGCTTTCCTCTCTGCTATAAATGGAAAATTTACCCAAAACGCCAGAACCTGCCCCGGCCATGGTGGCAGGTAGTATGACCGACTTCTGTTGGAGGAAATGACCACTGCGCCATACGAGTGCTTAAATAGATTTAATATTATCCCTTTTTAAGATCTACCTTTCATCGGTCAATTCGATTGGCCCCGCTAAAATTGGCCCGTAAAATTGTCATTGGAGAAACACCACTAAATCATTCATCTTCATGAATTATTATTGTATCTTGGTAGATTATGAATTAAATCATTTTTATCGTAAAATAATTATGTTATGAAAGCATATACAGATTTGCATAAAAGTTACATTAACGGGGAATGGAGGGATGGAAACGGAAAACAATCGATAGATATGATCAATCCATTCACCGATGAAACCATATTTACCTTTCAAACAGTGAGCGAATCGGATATTGATGAGGCTTACGAAGCAGCTCTGAAAGCACAAAAAGAATGGGCCAAAACCACCCCTTCTCAAAAGAGAAATGTATTCGATAAAGCCATCCGCATCATGGAGGATCGCAAGGAGGAATTGACCGGTTGGATGACCCGGGAGTCGGGAAGTACTTTGTTAAAGGCAGCGACAGAATGGGATATTACTTTCGAAGCGATGCGTGTTGCGGCAGCGTATCCTTATAATATGAAGGGTGAGATTTATCCTTCGCTGGTTCCAGGTAAGGAGAGCCGGATGTATCGTAACCCACGTGGTGTCATTACGGTTATCACTCCCTGGAATTTTCCGATGAACCTCTCCATGCGATCCATTGCTCCTGCCCTGGCTACTGGGAATGGCGTATTGGTCAAACCGGCGGAGGACACACCGGTAACGGGTGGTACGATCATCGCCAAAATTTTTGAAGAGGCCGGTCTCCCCAAAGGTTTGCTCAATGTGGTCCTGGGCAAAGGATCCGATATCGGAGATTATGTGGTCGAGCACCCGGTTCCCGATTTGATTTCATTCACCGGTTCTACCCCGGTGGGCAAGGGCATTGCGGTCAGGGCCGGGGAACGGATGAAAGACGTAAGCCTTGAACTGGGCGGTAACAATGTATTTATTGCATTGGATGATATCGATGTGGATAAAGCAGTAGATGCAGCCATTTTCGGGACTTTTATGCACCAGGGACAGATTTGTATGGCCATCAACCGGATTATGGTGGATGAAGCGGTTGTTGATGCTTTTACGCAAAAGTTTGCAGAAAGGGCAGCCCTTCTGAAGGCAGGTGATCCAACTGATCCCAATACCGTTATTGGTCCGATCATCAACAGCCGACAGAAAGAGAAGATCAATAATATGTTGGACGAGGCCATTGCTGCAGGAGCGAAGTTGCTGACAGAACGTAAAACAGTAGGGAATGTCATTCACCCGGTTGTATTGAGTAATGTGACCAACGATATGCCCATTGCCCGCAATGAGATTTTTGGCCCTGCCACATCCATTATCGTTTTCAACGGAGATGACGAAGCCATTCACCTGGCCAATGATACGGAGCAGGGATTGAGCGGAGCCGTCTATTCCGGAAATGCAGAACGGGCTCTGAAAGTAGCACGCAGCATCAAAACGGGAATGATCCATATTAACGACCAGCCGGTTAACGATGATGCGAACGCTGTATTTGGCGCCGAAAAGCAATCAGGGGTGGGTCGGTTCAACGGTGATTTCGTGATGAATAAATTCACCACTACACAATGGGTGACCGTCCAGCACGAAGAACGGCAATATCCGTTTTGACATATGTTTTTGGTTTAGAAAAAAATTTACCGTTCGCAGACTCATAAAGTCATAGGACGAACGTAAAGCAGAAGAAAAAACCCCCTGGCAGTGTCAAGTATTCAGGTCCTGACAAGCCCTGGATGGCAAATGGTTTGAATGTAATCTCGCGTCTTTCTGGCTGCCGCATCCACTCCGCAAAATCTTCTGCGCTTCATTTGAAAATTATCACCAGAAATTGAGTGTGAGACTCTCTTTTTATGATCAAATTCTACCCCAATCCCCACGTCCACAACTGACTCCTGATTGTGCTATAATTCCTCAATCTTTCTAATCAACTCCACGAATACATCCATCGGTATTTGTTCAGCCCGCAGGTCAGCCAGGTCCATATGTTTCAATACTTCAATCTCCGTGGGATCGTTCAAATTATTGCTGATTTTCTTTCTGCGGTGGGCAAAAGCCTTACGGAGGTTTTTTTCAAGCACACGAACGGGTAGGTCGGGAAACGAAGGTTTTTTGATAAACATGACCACAGCGGATTGAACCCTGGGAGGCGGAGAAAAGTCCCCGGGTTTGACTTTATACACGATTTTACAATCGTAAAACAACTGGGTCAGAATCGACAACGAGCCGTAATCTTTGGTATTCATCGAACCGGTGATCCGCCTGGCCATTTCCAATTGAAACATTCCGATGGAAAATGGTATTAAATTATGGTGGTGGATCATATGCAAGACGATTTGAGACGATATATTGTACGGGTAGTTTCCCACCAACGTGAATTTTTGCCCCTCAAAAATCGTTTTTAAATTCAGGCGTAGAAAATCTTCGCGGATCAACTGCTGGTCGTCCAGAATTCCTTCTTTTAGCAGGTATTCGATCATGTCGCGATCCAGTTCGACCGCCTTAAAACGTTGGGCAACCTGAAGTAAATCCCGGGTAAGAATCCCTTTGCCCGGACCTACTTCCAACACGCGGTGGTGAGCCTGATGGGTCTCGATCAGATGGGCAATATTTCGGGTTAAATGAGTGTTTTTGAGAAAGTGCTGTCCAAAAGATTTCTTTGCCTTCATATATTATTTAGGATGCATCAACCGCTTTTTGTTAACTTTGTACCGCTAAAAAGATCGGTCTAAAGTAATACTAAAATATGTACAAGCCTAAAATAGGAATCACTGTAGGAGATGTCAACGGGATCGGACCGGAAGTCATTATCAAGGTTTTATCCGATGAACGAATACTAAATCAGTGCGTTCCGATTATTTATGGCTCGTCGAAAGTCATATCTTATCACAAAAATATTGTGGATCCAAGGCACTTTGAATATAACAATATCTCTGCGGTAGGTTATGCCAAAGAGGACGCCGTTAATATATACAATGTGTGGTCAGAAAGCGTCAACATAACTTTGGGTGAAATAACGAGCGAAGGGGGGAAATACGCCGCCTTATCGTTGGAAAGGGCTGTACAGGATATCAAGGAAGGGGAACTCGATGCTATAGTTACTGCACCGATCAATAAACAGGCGATGGCGAAAGTCAACTTTGGCTTTCCAGGGCATACGGAATACATTTCCAGATTTTTTGAAGGCCACCAGTCCTTAATGTGTATGGTTAATGAAAATCTGCGCGTCGGCCTGGTAACCAATCACGTTTCAATTGGAGAAGTCAGTGGATTGATTACAAAAGAGCTTGTCAAAAACAAGATCGATGTCTTGCACGATATGCTGGTGAAGGATTTTGGGAAAGAGAAGCCCCTCATTGCGGTGCTGGGCTTGAATCCTCATGCCGGTGACGGTGGGGTAATCGGGACCGAGGATGATGAGATTATTCGACCTGCCGTCATTGAATTGAAAAAAAGCGGTCGTCTGGTTTTTGGACCGTTTGCGGCAGATGGATTTTTTGGGAGTGGGGAGTACCGGAAATACGATGGCATCATTGCGATGTACCATGATCAGGGATTAGCTCCGTTTAAATTGCTGAGTTTTGGAAAGGGGGTAAATTTCACTGCCGGTCTTCCGATCATTCGCACTTCGCCTGACCACGGCACCGGATTTGACATCGTCGGTCAAAACATTGCAGACCCCCAATCTATGCGGCAGGCGCTGTATCTGGCGATCGATACCATTCGAAACCGCCGGAATTATAAAACGTGGAATGAGAACCCTTTACAAAAACAAAACATTCAACAAGGTAGCGATGATTTTGATCCTTCGGAATTTGAAGAATAAAACTAAGGAGTGTGGATAAACGATTAAAGGTAATTCTCCTGGTCATGGTTATATTAATCATCGATCAGGCATCCAAAATATACATCAAAACCAACTTTTACTATCACGAAATGGTGCCCATCTTTGGACTGGATTGGGCTTATTTACATTTTGTGGAAAATAACGGAGCGGCGTTTGGCCTTAGTCTGGGTGGTGAATGGGGAAAATTGGCCTTAACCACTTTTCGGATCATTACGGTAAGCGTCCTGGCGTACTTTATCAATATGTTGATGAAGCGCAATGAAAACACCGGGATGATAATGGCCCTTTCCCTGGTATTTGCCGGGGCTATCGGAAACATAATCGATAGCGTGTTTTATGGGGTTATTTTCTCAGAAAGTGGTTATACGCCGGCGGGCGTAGCTCAATTTATGCCGCCGGAGGGAGGGTATTCCAGCCTGTTTCATGGGAAGGTGGTCGATATGCTGTACTTTCCAATGATTGATACGCATTGGCCGGAATGGGTTCCTGTTTTGGGCGGTGATTCCTTTCAGTTTTTTCGCCCGGTTTTCAACGTAGCTGATTCCAGTATTTTTGTCGGGATGGTCATACTTTTGATCTTCTACCGGGATTTCTTTTCGGGTAATATCACCAACCAGGAGGAAAAAGATGACTCCAGGCAACCAGAAAAAACCGCTGTGGTGGAAACCAATCCATGATACTCCATCAGGAAAATCAAGATAAAAAGTGCGGGTGAAATAAAATATTTTTTATTGCGGTGCACCAGCCGGTGATATGTAGGACAAGATTATTTTCTGTCATATCGAAGAAGCTAAACCGCGTATAGCCTATGCTACATAAGGTTTTCGAAGATGGATATGGCGAAAGAGAAACCTTCAGAAGCGTCCTATATTTAGTGACTGGTGTACTAATGATGTTCGCTCTGTCACTGATCTTGGTCAAAAATTACCCCTGGAAGTTGTTCTCCAAAAATTCCTTAAGTACTATGGCCTGATTGTGATCCTTGTCTTTGGCGCCGTATAAAAGAACGATCGTTTTTCGTTTATCCAGCTCGGCCAATTTTTCACCGATGAGGTCTTTCTTCTTTTCCAGTTCGTCGGTGTATTTTTCCCGAAATTCATCCCATTTATCCGTATCGTGGCCGTACCATATTCGCAATTTGGAACTGGGTGCAATGTCTTTCCACCAGTAATCCAACCGCGCTTCGGCTTTGGAAATACCACGTGGCCAAAGCTTGTCAACCAAAATGCGAATTTCACTTTGAGGCTCGGTGTATTCATAAATACGATGAATCTTGATGTTCATGGTGAATATTTTATCGACACAACGGAAAACACTAAGATACAAATAGTTTTTGTCCGTTTCACAACCCCCCTGTAGTTGGTTCCCGGGAGTAAGCCCTACCGATGCTATGGATTGACCCGGATTAGGTGACTGGTGCACTCGTTATAGGTATGTATGTATATTTAGGGGAAAGGTACAGCAGTTTTGATTTTATTTCACTTCAGGAACCATAGCGGAATAAGATTGTTGGTATCAACATGGCATTTAAATTAGAATCTTCATATCAACCCACCGGGGATCAACCCCAGGCGATCGAAGCACTGACTCATGGTGTACTCAGCGGAGAACCTGCGCAGGTTTTGCTCGGGGTAACGGGGTCTGGTAAAACCTTTACCATGGCCAATGTGATCGCGAATGTAAACCGACCCACGTTGGTCATCACCCACAATAAAACCCTGACCGCACAACTCTACGGGGAGTTTCGCGAATTTTTCCCCGATAACGCGATCGAGTATTTTGTGTCCTATTATGACTATTATCAGCCGGAAGCCTATATCGCGGCTTCGGACACATATATCGAAAAGGATTTGTCGATCAACGAAGAAGTGGACAAGCTCCGGTTGCGCGCGACGTCATCCCTGCTTTCAGGCCGGCGGGATGTCATCATTGTCGCTTCGGTTTCGTGCATCTATGGTATGGGGAATCCGGAGGATTTTAAAACGGGAATTATTAGGATTAATGAGGGTAAAGTACTATCGCGTAACCGCTTCTTACATCAATTGGTGGAGAGCCTTTATTCCCGAACCGAGAATAAATTTGACCGGGCCACTTTCCGGGTACGGGGAGACACTATCGACATCAATCTGCCTTATGTAGATTATGGCTACCGGGTCACCTTTTTCGGAGATGAAATCGAAGAGATTGAGCGACTGGAAATCGAGACAGGGAAAAGCATAGAACGGCTCGAACATGCTGCGATTTTTCCGGCGAATCTGTATCTGGCACCCAAAGAGCGAATGAAACAAATCATTCGGGATATAGAAGATGAACTGTTTGAGCAGGAAAAATATTTCGAGGCCGATGGTCGGTATTTTGAAGCCAGCAGAATCCACGAACGGGTGACATTTGACATCGAAATGCTACGGGAATTGGGCTATTGCAACGGCGTGGAGAATTATTCCAGGTTTTTTGACGGCCGTGAACCGGGCACCAGACCGTTTTGCTTACTGGATTATTTTCCGGATGACTACCTGACGGTAATCGATGAGAGCCATGTAACCTTACCCCAAATTCGGGGGATGTGGGGTGGTGACCGGGCACGAAAGATGAACCTGGTGAATCACGGGTTTCGTTTGCCTTCCGCCATTGACAACCGACCGTTGAGTTTTGAAGAATTTGAAGAAATTACTAACCAAATCATTTACGTGAGTGCCACACCTGCGGACTATGAATTGGAACAAACCGGAGGCGTTATCGTCGAACAGGTGGTCCGTCCTACCGGATTGCTCGATCCGCCCATCGAAGTGCGGCCCAGTTACAATCAGGTGGACGATCTTTTACATGAAATTGACCTTCGGATTCAAGCCGGAGAACGGGCACTGGTAACCACACTGACCAAGCGAATGGCAGAGGAATTGACGGATTTTATGCAAAAACTCAATATCAAGTGTCGGTATATCCACTCAGAAGTGGATACTCTGGAACGGGTTGAAATTCTACAACAGCTCCGCCTTGGGATTTTTGACGTTTTGATTGGGGTGAATCTGTTGCGGGAAGGACTGGATTTGCCTGAGGTTTCATTGGTGGCGGTAATTGATGCTGACAAGGAGGGATTCCTGAGAAATGAAAGGTCGCTGACGCAGACCGCTGGAAGGGCCGCCCGGAATAGCAATGGTTTGGTTATTTTTTATGCGGATAAAATAACCCGGTCGATGCAGCAAACCATCGATGAGACCAATCGTCGGCGGGCGAAGCAGATCGAGTACAACGAAGAACACGGGATCACGCCGCGCACCGTCTCCAAAAGTCGGGAAGAAATCCTCAGTGCGCATTCCATTTTGGATATCCGTGGTAAAAAAGCGTACGCAGGCCCTGATGAATCCGAACAGACCATTGCGGCCGACCCTATATTGGATTATATGAACCGGGATCAGTTGGAGGCAGCCATCGCGGTGGCTGAAGCCAATATGAAAAAAGCAGCGAAAGACCTTGATTTTATCACGGCTGCGCAGTATCGGGACGAAATGAAAGCGCTGCAAAAACGGTTGTAACTCAGTGCGGGGTGAACCCCGGAATGTTTTTAATTTATTGGGATGTTCCGTCACGGGTTTTAACAAACATTCAATCCGATTCTGCAATCTATAGCGTTATGTTTTTTATCTTAAAGACAAGATAATGTCGCCGGATTCGACTCAGCGCGGTATTTTTGATGATAAATTGAGATTCAAATGGATCGGTATTTACTTTCATTGGTTGCGGCACTTTTCTTCAGTGTTCCATGGGGACTGGTAGCGCAGGAGCGGATGATCCAGGGAACGGTGACGGACGATGACGGATTGCCTTTAATCGCTGCGAACGTCCTGGTCGTGGAATCAGCAAAGGGAACGGTCACCGATTTTAACGGGCGTTATACGATTATGGCAACTGAGGGACAGACTCTTCGATTTTCCTACGTGGGGTATCAGTCCCGGGATGTTGAAATTAAAGGCCAAAGCACGATTGATATTGTCCTTTCCGAGGGCAATCAATTGGATGAAATCGTGGTGACCTCGCTGGGGTTGACCCGCCGAAACAGACCACTTGGTTATGCCATTGGAGTGGTCGAAAGCCGGGATCTTGAACTTACGCCAAATGATAATTTGATCAGCACTCTACAGGGAAGGGCGACTGGCGTCCAGATAACAAGTAACGGGGGAGGACCAGGACAATCTGCCCGGATCATTATCCGCGGGATTAATTCCCTCGATCCCAATGCAAATAACCAACCCTTATTTGTAGTAGATGGAATACCCATCGATAATTCCACCTACACCGTGGGCAGCAATGGACCCAGGGTACAATCAAACCGGGTAGCGGATCTCAATCCTGATGATATCGAATCGATGAGTATCCTGAAAGGCGGGGCTGCCACGGCCTTGTATGGTGTACGTGCAGCGAATGGAGCGGTGATTATTACCACCAAAAAAGGAACGAGCGGGGGACTCAGGGTGGATCTGACTTCCTCCTTTGGGGTGGAAAACATTTCCAAATTTCCCGAAACACAAAATATGTTTACGCAAGGTTACGAAGGGGATTATGAGCCCAATTCATTTTGGCCGAGCTGGGGATCAACCATTGCGGAAGCACAAGCACAGGATCCATCCCATCCCGATAAAATTTTTAATAACTATAAAAACGGGTACCAACTGGGTCACAAATGGCGTCATACGCTGGGGATATCGGGTGGAAACGATCAATCGGTATTTCGACTTTCTCTTTCCAATCTCGATCATGTAGGTGTGATTCCATTTTCCAATTATCAAAATTTTTCAGCCCGATTCAATGGGTCCATCCAGGCAACCGAAAAAATAAATATTTCCGCCGGGATAAATTATGTGAACTCTGGCGGAGATCGGGTCAATGCGGATCGGTACAATGAAAGCCTGACATACTGGGCACCCAGGGTAGATGTCATGGATTACGAGTTTCCCGACGGTACCATGAAGGGATACCAGAACGATGGGAGAGTAGGAAATAATCCCGTCTATGGTGCCAAAACCAATAAATACACCGACGATGTCGACCGGTATATCGGTCACTTCAATATTCAATACGACGTCAATGATTGGTTTGATATCCGGTATCAGCTGGGCCTCGACCAATATTCAGACTTTCGTTTTTTACGGGCTCCCGGGCCGACCGGCATTGAAGGCGAGAATGTCCATGAAGATAACGGATTGGGGTTTGTGACGGAGACCCGGATACGCAACCGGGATATCAATTCCAATTTAATCTTAAATTTCAGGCATGACTTTAGCGAACGATTGAAAACCAATTTTCTCATCGGACACGATCTTCTGGATCAGTCATATAACAGAGTGACCACGGGTGGATCCGAACTGGCCATCTGGAACTGGCTCAGTCTCAATAACGTCAATCCTCGAACCCTGACCTCAACCAGCAACCTGATCAATAAGCGCATCATCGGGGCTTTTGGCGAACTTATGGTGGAATACGACAACACATACTTTCTCACCGTGACCGGTAGGAATGATTGGAGTTCAGCGTTACCGGTGTCCAACCGTTCTTTCTTCTACCCTTCGCTGAGTCTGAGTTATGTTTTCACCGAACAGTTTGAGCCCTTTGATGGGTTTTTAGACTATGGAAAATTTCGTCTGTCATTGGCGTCAGTGGGCAAAGATACGGATCCATACCGGTTGAATACGGTGTATGAAACGGATGTGATAGGAGCATTTACCCGGGGGGATAGTAAGGGGGCACCGGGTCTTTCTCCTGAAAAAACGAACACCTTTGAAGTGGGCCTTGATTTGGAGGCCGTAGGCGGGAAAATCGGTCTGGATCTCACGTATTACGACCACTTGAGCAAGGATCAGATCGTACCCGTTCCGACATCAGAAGCAACGGGATTTTCGACGTTTATTCTCAATGCCGGAAGCATACGCAACCGGGGTGTAGAAATCGGTTTGGATTTAAATCCCATTTTGACCGAAAAATCACTGTGGAATATCCGGTTGAATTTCACCTCCAACAACAATAAAGTGATCGAAATTATCGAAGGAGTAGATGAAATTTTTCTGGGATCGAGTTTTGGTTATGCGGGTTCATCGCCATCCTTGAAGTTGATCCCTGGCGAGGCGTATGGTAATTTGTTCGGAACATCCTACGCCCGATATCAGGCGGAGGAGGGATTGAGACCTGACGGTTCTGCTCCAATTTTGATTGGCGAAGATGGGTTTCCGGTGGTCAACCAGGAACAACTCATTTTGGGGACTACCCAACCCCGCTGGTTTGGTTCGTTGTCCACGCGATTTTCTTTTCTCAATTTTGAACTTTCCGCTCTTTTAGACACCAGACAGGGGGTTCAGAAGTATAATCAAATGGGGAATTATATGAGTGCATTCGGGATAGCTCCTTATACGGAGGATCGCACTGAAATGGTGGTGTTTGAAGGGGTAATGGCTGATGGCAGGCCTAATAATAAAGCAGTATACAAAGGCCAGGGGATCGGCCCCGATGGAGTAAATTACGGTGCGGGATTTTACCGAAATGTACACCGGGCGGTCACCGAAAACTTTATCGAAGATGCGGATTGGATTCGACTTCGAAATGTGACGTTTAGTTACCGGTTGTCGGAGTCAAAAATAGCAGATTGGCCGGTTTCGTCGGTCCGTTTTTCCGCAGTAGGCCACAATCTTTGGCTTAGCACTCCTTTTTCAGGGTTCGATCCGGAAGGAAACAGGGGAAATGAAAATGCGGATGTGGGTTTTGGTGGATTCACTTATCCTTCCGTTCGAAGTTTTACCTTTTCCATAAACGTCACATTTTAAACCGGTTGGAAATGAAACATCGACTTTTACTTATGGCATTGGTTCTTAACCTGGTGTGGACAAGCTGTAACGATTATCTGGATATAAATCAAAATCCCAATGTAGCTACCGAAGCGCCGCTGGACGGCCTGGTACAGCGAATTACGTACCAGACGCCGCACAATGTGTACCGCATAGCCACCAGCTATACTAATTATTACGTTCAATACTTTGCCTCTCCCAATGAAGCCTCCCCTACTGACACCTATGACCGGGTGGATTTTTCAAACCGGTGGGCAGATTTATATGACGTGATGACGGATGCGTACGATTTGATAAAATTTTCCAGAGAAATTCATGCGACCAATCACGAAGCTATCGGGAGGATTCTGATGGCTGTTAATTTGGCTATGGCCACCGATTCGTGGGGCAGTGTACCTTATTCCTCAGGTTTTTCCGGCAAAGTTATTCAGGTCCCTTATGACTCTGAAGAGCAAATATACCGAACCATTTTCGACCATATTGATGAAGCCATTCTGCTTTTGCAATCTCCCGGCGATGCCCCCGTACCAGCTTCCGAAAAAGAACTGATTTACGGTGGAGAATTGGAGAAGTGGCTCCAACTGGCGTATGGACTAAAAGCGCGATACCTCAATCGTTTTAGCGGCACCTCAAACGAGGAAGTCGGCATGGTGTTGTCTGCCGTGGAAAATGGATTGAAAGGAAACCCGGATGATGCTCAATTGACATTTTTCAATGTTCGTAATCCATGGGCGCAGGTGGCGATCAACAACGATGCACTGTTGCTCGACGGCTGGATTTCAGCACAATTTGCCAACGCGATGAACGGCACCTTATACGGCGTTTTGGATCCCCGGCTCCCTTTGATCACAGAACCATTTGAAGAAAATGGGGAATGGGTGTATCAGGGCACGGTGAATGGCGCTGGTCGAAGAGGTGACGGAACCGTACCCAGGGAAATCTATCTCGAAACGTCCGGCTATTATTCGCGGGAGCATGCTCCGTTATTCCTGTTTACGTATGCTGAACAAAAATTTATCGAATCTGAAGCGGCTTTTCGAGGGGGTGATATGGAACGGGCAATTCGGGCATTCGAGGCAGGCATCCGGGCGAATATGGAGAAAATCGGTGTAGAGCAGGGCGATTTGGATCAATATTTAAATGAAAAATTTCCGAATTTGGTGGATGGGGTACTGACCTTGCAGGAAATCATGGACGAAAAGTATCTGGCGATGTTTTTACAGCCGGAAACGTGGAACGATGCTCGCCGGTTTGATTATCAATACACCGGTTTCCAACTGCCTGAACATGCCAATCTGGGGGATTTTATCCGGCGCCTGGAGTATCCGGATTCTGAAAAGAGCAGGAATGGGATTAATGTGCCCGCTATTGATGGATTAACGGATCGATTATATTGGGATGAATAAGTGGTCAAATTCGAATTATTGGCACATACCTGCTGAAAAAGATGTATTACATTGATTACCATTCAGGAAGAATGAGCCCATGAGGAATTAGGTAACCCACCTCATACCTATACGGGTAAGCTGCGTTGTTTTATCCAACGTTCACAAGACCATGGTTGAGTCATCTCAATTTCGGCTTTGTTTGGCATTTGCTTCATAGTCTTCTGCGTTGCGACACTCTTGAAATTGCCTAATATGTTGAAATATTAAAACGCTGGTGCCAATGGCCTAACCATAAAATTATTGACAAGCTAATTTTGACTTTCAGTTAAACAAAATTTGTTTTCCCGCATTCTAATATCAACCCTTTAAAAAGATAGATTTTCATAGTTGGTAGTAAATTGGTTGCATCAGCAATTCTGATGCAGCCAATTTTTTTATGTCTGCCTGAGATTGGGAAGTTTCCAGGTGATCAGACCGATCAGTGGGAGGAATGAACAGATAAAATATACAAAATAGATATCCCGGATGTCGGCCAAAATGCCGAGTAAAGCAGAACCCACGCCACCGACACCAAAAGCAAATCCAAAAAACAAACCGGAAACCAACCCGATCTTTCCCGGCATAAGCTCCTGTGCGTAAACCAGAATGGCGGAAAACGCGGAAGACAGAATTAATCCTGCCATGATACTGAATACGACAGTCCAAAAAAGGTTGGCATAGGGCAGTGCCAGGCTAAATGGAGCAGTTCCGAGAATAGAAAACCAAATCACGTATTTACGTCCGTACCGGTCACCAATTGGGCCCCCGATATAGGTTCCCACTGCTGCCGACGCCAGGAATGCAAAAAGGTAAAGTTGTGAAGCCTGGATGCTCACGTTGAATTTTTCAATGAGGAAAAATGTATAATAACTGGTAATGCTTGCCAGATATATGTATTTGGAAAAGATCAGTACAAGTAGAATACCGATCGAAATATTGACCGTGCGTCGGGGAACCTGGTGCATAGGCTCGAGCACAGTACTGGTTTTTCGGGGTTTCAATTCCTCTACATATTGCCTGGCCCAGCGACCTACATAAATGAGCACTCCGATGGCAATCAAGGCGAGCAATCCAAAATACACTACGTGACTCCGTCCATATCGTACAATAATCAAGGCCGCGAGCAATGGTCCGATGGCACTGCCAAAATTACCCCCTACCTGAAAGATCGATTGAGCCAATCCCCGTTTTCCTCCGGAAGCCAACCAGGCTATTTTGGAAGCCTCGGGGTGGAATACTGCGGAACCGGTTCCGATCAATCCTACGGATAAAAGTATGGCTCCAAAACTATTCGCAAAAGATATCGCGATCAAACCCACCAGAGAAATTGCCATGCCAATGGCCAGTGAAAAGGGCTGTGGCTGCTTGTCGGTAAATCGACCTACAAAGGGTTGGAATATACTTGCAGACAACTGGAAGGTCAATGTGATCAACCCCACCTGGGTAAAAGTGAGCGCAAAAGATTCCTTCAGCATGGGATATATCGATGGGATCAGCGATTGGATCGTATCGTTGAGCATGTGGGAAATGCTAATTCCAAACAGAATAGGATATACCGTGGTGGTCGGTATACGGACGGAGGTTATGTTTGATTCGCGTGTCTTCATATGCGACTGCAAAGTATCAAATGCTCCAATATTATTTTTTAAAATAGCAATTTATCTACAGGCGGCACTTCACCTTCCTTCGTAAAAATTAATCATGAAATTTTCATCGAAAGAGTACCATTTTTTGACGGGGAGGCATTACAGAGGTGTTTAAATGAAAAAATGAAACCGGTCCTTCCCAAAGCTACGCGAGGATTTCGATAGAGTGAGTAAGAATCCTCATATAGCATAAGTTAGTGAGGAGTCTTTTGTTATTTTGCACGTCTGAGTCGTTCCGCTTCCCAACCGTGATCGATGTATTCCCACCTGAATTGGTCGTCTTTAACCCGGATCGACATAAAACCTTCCGGGGTGTTGTGTCTTCTCCCTTTCCAGCCATTGCCGGCGATCGATCCGCCGGTGATATAGTGAGTGACATCATTGGCTAATCCATATTCTTTCCAATGGATGTGCCCTTGCAGAATCAATTTGAGATTGTGATCTTTCAAGATCTTAAATGCCTCGTGGGCATTGGAGACCGTACGAGGATTTCCTCCGTTGATTTGGGTGAATACACAGACCATGGGCAAATGGGTGGTAATCACGATCGGGGTCTTTTTGTCCACAGATTGTATGTGAGACTCCAACCATTCGAGCTGTGCTTTGTGATAGTATCCTTTGTACTTTTTATCCGGAGTAACTTCGAGCGAATTGAGTGTGATGAAATGCCATCCTTTGTGGTCAAAGGCATAGTAGGTGTTGCCAAAATATCTTTCCCACATGCCATACTTGTAATCGGGATGGTCCGGGCCTTCCGGGCTTTCTTCATAAATCCCAAAAAGATCGTGGTTCCCGATGCAGTTGTATACGGGCATTTTAAAACTTTTGCTCATTTCCGCATACAATTTAAAGAGGCTGTCGCTTTTGTCAAACTGGCCGCGCATGACGTCGTAGACCAGGTCGCCGCCCGTAATCACAAAATCAGGATTCATTTTGTTGACCTTATCTATAGCCATTTGAAAACCATCCGGCGCATCCCGGTCCGGGCGGATGTGGATATCGGTCAGGAAAGAAAAATCAAAATCCTGATTGGACGGATTGATGTGGCTGGCACCTCCATGGGTAGGGTTGAAGCTCATGAGAGGAGCTGCCATGGTGGCCAATCCGGCTTTTTTCAAAAATGAACGTCTGCTTGATTTGTGGTGATCTCTCATGATGTGGCTTATAGCAAAAGTAGCTAATGTAGTTATTTAATAACATACTTATCCATTGTCAGCATCACGGATTTGCACGGATGGTGGGATTACACGGATGGTTGTCGGAATCACGGATTTGCACGGATGATGGGATTACACGGATGTAGCATAACTTCTTCATACAGGTAACTCGACTTCATAAGACCAGTCGTTTAAACGTTAATGACTTGCTTCCAAAATTTATTAACAGTCCCACTTCCATTCTGTATGCCTTGAGATAATTTAATATCTGTGCCACATGTACGTCCTCTAAGTTAATACGTGCTTTGATTTCAACCAGGACTTTTCCTTCGACAACAAAATCTGCTCTTCGGGTTCCAATAGGTTGGGGTAAGGATCTATAGAAAATCTGCTGTTCTATTTCCCGACCGAAGTTTAAACCTCTTTGTGACATTTCCCAGGCTAATGCTCTTTGGTAGATCACTTCCTGAAAACCATTTCCCAGGAAATTGTGGACATCGAAAGATGCGCCAATAATTTTCTCAGTAATTTCTTCATATTTGAGTTTTTCACCCATCCGTGAAATCCATTAATCCCAAAGTTTCGTGATTTTGACTTTCAGAAGCATCTATTATCAGGTCCATTATTTCGTTTAAGAAAGCCCTTCTTTTAGGGAGGTTAACCTAATGAATTCTTAAATATACGATAATTTTCTAAAATTTAAAGGGCGATCCGGTGTCATTTATTGTCAGCATCACGGATTTGCGCGGATGGATGGATTACACGGATATTTGTCAGCATCACGGATTTGCACGGATGATTGGATTACACGGAT
>CALGAA010000023.1 GCA_937952445.1 uncultured Bacteroidota bacterium
CCTTTGTTATAATCTTGTAGGATAATCCCATCTGGAGGCTGGTTTTCGATGGATTGCCGGATGATGTTTAATATTTGCTCCTCCAAAGCCGGTGATGGGGGTGTCCGGTCTTCGCGGTCCACTCGCAACAAATGTTGCCCTCTCGCCATTACCCGGGTTTTGAGCGTAGTACTTCGACGATGATCCGTGATCAGGCCACGATCGGAAATAGCTGCATCCTGCAATAATTTGCGGAATATCAAATTTTCTTCATCCTCCCCCGTTAATCCAACCAGGGTAGCGTATCCCCCCATCGCAATGATATTGAGCGCTACATTGGCAGCTCCTCCAAGTTTGTGATCGGTGTTGATGTAGTCCAAAACCGGTACGGGGGCTTCAGGCGAAATTCTGGATACGTTACCGTAGAGGTAGCGGTCCAACATGACATCACCTATAATCATGACATGGTGATCTGAAAATTGATCCAATATGGTTGATTTATTCATAGCGCAATTATTTCAGTGATCGTATTCATAATTTGATCCACTGCTCCCGATCTATGATCGAAATACGCCCGGTGTAAACGAGCGACTTTATCCTGTACAGACGGTTGACTAAAGTGATCCAGGGCCGTTGCCAACTCCGATTTGGAACGAATCACCCGGGCTGTATCGTTCAATGTAAAATCTACAGCTTCCTGAAACTTGGTATACCGGGGACCAAATATTAAAGGCAGACCATATACGGCGGGTTCGAGGGTATTGTGGATGCCAGCACCATGCCCCCCACCGATATAAGCGATATGACCATATCGATAGAGCGAGGACAGAAGCCCAATTTGATCGATAATTAAAATATGAATATCGTCCGCCATCGGCCAGGATTTATCCAGTTCTGTGTAAAAAAGTAGGGAGTCGCCGAACACGGTTCGGATTTGGTTCATATGGCCGGGAGAAATATCATGTGGGGCCAGGATCCATTTCCATCCCGGATACTGAGAAATCACCCTGGAAATAAATGATTCATCTTTGGGCCATGTGCTTCCACCGATCACCACGGTGTGGCCGCTTACCCAATCTTCCAGCTCAGCCCATTCAAACGTTTGTTTCCGAATTTCCAGGACCCGGTCAATGCGGGTATCACCTGCCACAGTCACGGAGTCATACCCATGCGAGCGGAGCAAATCAAGTGACTCATTATTCTGAACAAAAATGTGTTCCGCCTTCAAAATTCGTTGTTTCAAACTGGAAAACAAAGGAAGGAACAAATATTGGGAAGGTCGAAATGCAGCGGAAACAAAGACGAACGGGATATCGCGTTTTGACAACGAATCCAGCAATGTAAACCAAAACTCATATTTGATAAATACGACAAGTTGGGGATTGATCTGACCGATCAATTCCTCCATTGATTCAGGTGTATCGTAGGGAAGATATAAAACGGAATCGACCATCCCGTAATTTTTTCTTTTTTCGTAGCCACTGGAGGAGAAAAAAGTCAGGACGATTTTCTTCTTCGGAAATTGCGCCCTGAGCGCATCAACCAATACCTTTCCTTGTTCAAATTCCCCGAGCGATGCACAATGTACCCACAGACACTGATCAAAGTGAGGTACGTGTTGCTCAGCCAGGCCCTGATTCCTTGCTTGTATTTTTGGCCCGACAAAACCGGCATGAGTTGCCAGAAAAGCAACGACTTTCATGAGGTTCCGATATATTGTATATGCCATCCGTAATCGACCAGCCAGGGTGAATAAAAAATCAAAAGTATGTAATAAAATTTATAACCAAAAGTTTTAATAGGTGGAGCAATTCCCTCTTGAAAACCCTATATTTGCGCCATGCTGAAAAAGAATTTATTATTGATGTTGGTGTTCCTGATCGGAATCTATATCCTCATCCATTTTGGATTGCGGTGGTACACACATCACGGTGAAAAATTGATTTTACCGGACTTTACCGGTCAAAATATAGCGATGGCAGCCTCGGAGGCCGATGACCTATCCTTCCAGCTTATTGTAACCGATTCTGTGTTTAGAGTAGACCAGCAAGGAGGCATCATCCTCAATCAAAATCCACTCGAAAATTCGGAGGTCAAGCGAGGTCGGAAAATATACGTAACGGTCACCAAATATACTCCGGAAACGGTGAAGGTTTCTCAGATCCCTGAATTGTATGGAAAGGATTTTGCCCGAAAGCAAAAGGAATTGGAAAACGCATTCGATATCCGAAGCGAAATAGTGGGGTATGAATACGATCAGGGCGCACCCGACCAAATACTCAAAGTCATCTACAACGACGACGTTATAATTAGTTCAGAAGATCGGCACGATGAGGTAGAAATCGAAAAAGGATCAACCTTGAAATTTATACTTTCCAAAAACATCGGCGGAGCCATAACGATGCCTGATTTGATTTGTAAAAAATATCATGAAGCTGCTTTTTATGTCGAAAACCTCAATCTCCACATCGGTGAAATTACCCGGGATGGACTCCTGGAAGATGAAGATGGCGCATTTATCTACGATCAGTACCCCAGGTCAGGGGAAAACATTCTGACCGGTGATACCATCCATCTTTTCCTTTCCTCGACCAAACCATTTAATTGTGAAGATTAATATTCTCGTTTACATTTTCTTATTGTTGGGCCTCACGACAAGTGGTTTTGGCCAGATTCTGGAATCCAGTTTGAATTACAATCCGTTTAAATTTCAAAGTGAAGTACCCAAAATCGATTTAAGATCCAACCAGCCCCTGACTTTGCCATTTGCGGACGATTTTTCCGGTCAGGTCGGTTACCCCGATCCCCAATATTGGGAAGATAGTCAGGCATTCGTCAATCGTTCTCTCGGATTAAATCCACCCAGCATAGGGGTTCTTACCCTCGATGGACTTGATGCAGAAGGACTGCCCTATGGGGGCGGATATGGAGGATCGGATACGCTCACATCGCGTCCGATTGATATGTCCACCGAACGAAGTGCACATCTGAGTTTTTTCCTGCAGCCCAAAGGAATTGGTTTTCATCCCCAAACCGAAGATTCTCTGATCGTGGAAGGAAAAAACGCTGATGGTATATGGAAAACACTGGAGCAATTTGAAGGATTGGATGATTCTTACGTTAATCAACAAGCACCGGATTTTCAGCGAGTCTCTATCCCGCTGTCTGAGGAATTTTTCCACGATAAATTTCAATTTCGGTTTCGCAATTACAGCAAGAACAGAGGATTGGAATCACTGTGGCATTTGGACTACGTAATGGTCACCCGACAGGCACCGGATTTGTACATGGAAGATATCGCATTTACAGCACCCCCTGCTCCTTTAATCAAAAGATATACGGCATTTCCCCTGTCGCATATTGCGCTGGAACCGGAACGGCTCAACAACGAATGGCCTATCCGGATCCGCAATAATTCCCGAGACCGGTTTACGATCGACACCAGCCGGGTTGAAATATTTGATGCCGGCAGCAATCACACGATTTTCACGGACGAATCTCTGCTCGAAATCCCCCCTATCGTGGACGAAAATCAACGAAACATCAATCCCGGTTCAGTCCACTTTGTCAATACGTTTAACACAGCCTCTATTGCCGATTACCTCAGCCAGGTGAATGGTGAAAAGGTCACGTTGACCACCGAATATGAGTTTATTATGCGAGCGGAAGATCAATTGCCAACATTTCGTTCCAATAATAAGGTAGCCATCCAGACCCGCTTCGACAATTTTTTCGCTTACGATGATAATTCAGTTGAAAGCTCCATTGCTACGTACAATGGGAACGGCATCAAAACCCGGATTGCTGTGGAATTTGAAATGCTCGAAACCGATACGCTGCAATCGATACGGATCCTCTTCCCTTATATGATCGAGAATTATGAATCCAAGCTTTTCAATCTTTTGATATTCGTGGGGGATCTGAAATCAGAACCGGATTTCGCATTGTACAACCTGGAACCCCGTAGAGGAAATCACTTCCAGCCTTTTACCGAATACGTCATCACCGATCACATACCTGAAGGCATCGAAATACCCGCAGGGAAATTTTATGTCGGATGGGAACATCCACGCGGCTCTTCAAAGGACTTCATCCCCTTTGGATTTGATAAAAATTATCCCGAAGCCAACCGGTACATTTATTATAATATTGGTGGTGATTGGCTCAATGTCGCGACCAGCTCACCCAATTTGCAAGGGGCGGTTGCGATCCGCCCGGTCGTCGGTCGAAAGGAGCTTCTGACGCACAACAGCCCGGAAATTGAAAATTTGTCGCACATCGTTTATCCCAATCCGACTAAAGGAGCGCTTCGATTTAAAGCAGGTCATATCGAATCGGATATGCGATTTGAAATTTTTAACAGCCTGGGACAGATCCGATATTCGGGCCAACTCAAACCCGGTGCTACCCACCTGGACGTCGGTCATTTACCTGCAGGCCAATATTTCATGCTGTTGTCGGGCAAAGATCAAACCATTTCCGGTCAAATCCGTTTTATCAAACATTAAATAGCACAATCGAACACCCATATGGAAGAGATCACCGTACACGAACTGAAAGCTAAAATGGACAATAATGAGAAATTTCATCTTATCGATGTCCGGGAACCCCACGAATACGAAGAAGCAAACATCGGCGGACAATTAATCCCACTGGGGGAATTGCCTGACCATCTCGATGAATTGGATCAATGGAAAGACGAAGAAATTATTTTGATGTGCCGGTCCGGCAAACGAAGTGGACAGGCATTACAATATCTTCAGTCTGAAGGATTTAATAACCTCCAAAACCTGGAAGGCGGCATTCTGGCCTGGCAGGAGATGATGGAAGATTCCGATTCAGGGCAGGAGTAATGCGATAGGTAAAATAAGACCTACTCCGACTCGAGGTTGACGCCTGTGTTAGAATTTATTTTTCCACATCATTGACTCGACGGGGCGGGTCGTTCTGGCGGTATATTTGGCCGAAGCCTTATTATGGTAGTAATTTTCGATTTCCCCATCTACTCTGAAATAAATGAGTTGTCCGATCGGCATACCCTCGTACACGCGTACAGGATGAGTACAGGAAATTTCCAACGTCCAGGTGTTGCAAAAACCAACATCGCCTTTTCCTGCCGTAGCATGGATATCGATCCCCAGCCGGCCTATGCTGCTTTTCCCTTCTAAAAAAGGCACCGCATTATGGGTTTCGGTATATTCCAATGTCACACCGAGATAGAGGGTATTAGGGTGCAACACAAAACCTTCTTCGGGAATATCAAAATGGACGATCTCGTTGTGTTTTCGGGCGTCGAGAATATGATCCTTATAATACGCTAATCCTTTTCCGAGATGTACATCGTACGAATTGGTTCCCAGGTTTTTCCGGTCAAAAGGTTCTATGACGATGTCGCCGGACTCGATGGATTCCAATATTTTTTTATCGCTTAATATCATGATGCAAATAAAGATTTTTTAGGTGGGATTCTACAATAATTACGGGTGATATTTAACCTTCATTCATAATTCCCAAACCCGAATCGTTCGATCCTCACTACCGGAGAACAGAATATTATCAGGAAGGTTGACCGCGAGGGTATTGATCGAATGTACATGAGCCTCGAGCACATCTCCCCATTTAATGGTTTTTATCGGTTCAAGTGTGTGCCGATTCCACAACCTCATTGTCTTGTCCCGACTGCCGGTAATCAGATAATCAGGCGTGACGACCAGGGCATAAATCGCATACCAATGGGCATTGAGCGAATGGACAGCCTCAAAATTCCGGGTCACATCCCAGGTTTTCAACAGAGCATCCCGTCCTCCAGATATCAGATAATCATCCACCCAGGCCAGAGCAAAAACCGAAGGATCGTGTGCCCCCTCGATCTGCTTTTTCAAATATAACTCAGGAAAACTCAACAGGTAAATAGATCCATCCGAAGCTCCCACCGCCAGAATGTCTCCGGCAGGGTTCAAAGCGTGTGTTCGCAAGGATTTATTGGAAAGCGCAAATTCCCCTTTCTTCGTAAAGGTATAGCCGTCCCAGGTAATTATTTTTCCATCCCCGCCTAAGGTCCATACCTGATCCCCGAAAGCCAAAATGGAAAATATCCCGTACTGATGGGCGCGCTCCTGATGTAAAATCGTCTGCGTTTCCCTATCGAGAGCGTAAAAATTACCCTGAAAAGATCCCAGGTAATAACGATCGGGAGTTACAGCCAGAGCGAATACCTGATCGGGTACTCTGGCGATCAACCTCCCGTCGGAAGAATTGGCCACATCCCATTCCACGAGCCAGCCATCCCCTCCCGCCGAGTAAAGTTTTCCATTGTTTTGATCAAAATGAATTTTGTATACAGCTCCTTCGTGTCCTTGTAGTATCTTTGTATGGCGAATCAAGGTTAGCGTTCTTTTTAAGTAAAATCCGACACCATTGCCGATTGTAAAAATAGAACAGATCAATGAAGATACCAAGATCTTGATCTGGTATATCCAGGAAGACCAGTCCTTTTTTGAATCCCACCTCCGACATTTGTACGAGCGTCCATTCCCATGGGAAACCATGAACCACAAACGAAGAAGGGAGTTCCTGGCTACCCGGTACCTCATACAACTCGGTCTTCCCCCCGGCGTGCAAGTGAATGAACTGACGAAAGACCAGAACGGATGCCCACGGATTTCCAATCCGGAAATTTATCTGGGCATTTCGCACACTAAAGAATACGTGGGTTGCGTAATCAGTAACCGGCCGACGGGTTGCGATATCGAACATTACCAGCCCAGGATAATCCGTCTAAGTCATCGTTTTATGACCGAAGAGGACCTCCACTGGGCCGAGGATCACAACCAACTGATGAAAACCCATCTGATGTGGGGTATAAAAGAAAGTGCCTATAAAACCTGGGGAAAAAAACGGATCGACTGGAATCGACATATCCTTATTGATCCCATAGACTGGAATGCGAAAAGAGGGAAATTCACGGGCTCAATCGGAAATGAGTCGGGTCGGATCTCATTCCTGGGCGAATATGAATACTTTCCGGATTTTCTCTTCGTTTGGACGATACAACAATGAAGCAACACACCACCATATTTTGTAGTTATTTACTGTTTGCAGTATTATTCATTTCCTGCAAACAACAAGATCAATCGATTCCAGTGAAAGAACCGGATGTTCCACAGGATTTTATTGATTTTTATGTGCAGTTTCATTCCGATTCGGCTTATCAGATGGATCACATCTTATTTCCCCTGGATGGCCGGCCAGCGAACCAAAAATATCCCGATGAAGCGTTCACCTGGGAAAAGGACTCCTGGAGGCTGCATAGTTTTGAGCATTTTGACCCCCTCCTGTATTCGGTCACACGAAAAGTTACCGACAGTGCCTTAATTACCGAATTCATCCTCGAAAATTCAAGTGGGTTGGGCATCAAACGGCGCTTTGCAAAGTTTAGCGATGAATGGTACCTGATCTATTACGACGCCATGAGCAATGGAATGTAAGGATCAGAATTCATGCTTCCTGATCCATTTCCACTGTGTTCCAAAATATTATAGTTCAAACATGATGAAAAATCCAGGAATTAAAGTTATCTTAGGAATCGGATCATTCCATTGGACATCATCATACGCGAAAAACGAAAAATTGGAGCTATGGGCATCAAGAACTACAAGCAGAAGGAAATAGAGAAGAATCCACCAGTCAAAAAAAAACTGGTTAAAGATTACATGACCTCCCAGTTGATTACATTTAAACCCGATACCAATGTACTGGATATCGCGAATACGTTACTCGAAAAGCGAATTACTGGTGCGCCCGTTTTAGATGATGACGGAAACGTAGTAGGCTTGATTGACGACAAGGATTGCCTGAGAATTGTAGTGGATACTCTGTATCACAATCAACCCATAGTATCCCATACCGCTAAGGAATACATGACCAACGTCATGAAAACCGTCGATATCAATACCGATATTCTGGAAGTCGCCAATATCTTTTTAACTACACCGTACAAGCGACTGGTCGTAACAGACAAAAAAGGGAAGCTCCGGGGCAACATCAGCCGCCGTGACATCCTTCGGGCAATCCATGATATGTCAGTATAACACCAAATTTACTCTATAACGGAAGACGCAATCTACTTGATACCAGCATAAAATACGGTCGTATATCGGTTACATCAAAGTCCAGTGGGGAAGGAATTCAAAAAATATGCGTGCCATATTCCTTGTGTCAGGCATGGCGCGGTGCGGTACCCCCTCAAATTCCCATTCTTCCATTTCAATTGCATGAACCAGACTTGTTCGAGGCGATATCAATTTCAAATTAGCGTATTGGACTTGTAGATCAAGATGATTTTGAATGAATGAGCTGCCATTATTCCAGCGTTCGCATGAAGCATTCATAATGGCCAGATCAAAATCCCCCCAGGACACAAACCAGGTATCGGAATCCGGTCGGACCCAATCCTCAAAATCGTCGTATACCGTATTAAAGTCAGCTGCACTGTCCACTTCATTTTGCGTTATTCCAGTCAATTCCATGCAATACTTAGACAAGCGGGGGTTGATTTCAGGGCGGACAAATTCCAAAAAAGTCCCTGATTCTTCCCCAAATCGATCGTAGGAAATAGCTCCCAATTCAATGATTTCCTGGATGCCATTGCTATGGTATCCATCCCAGCAGGTTGCTTCGATATCAAACAATATAAAATTCATGCGCTATTCTTCTTCCTGGAGGATATTCTGTAACATATCCAAGTCCTTTCGGGAAAAAATGTTTTTGAATTGGTACATGCTCAGCCGATTGCGGTAGTAATAGAGCAACTCCAGATCATCGCTGACCAAAAAGTTGTCGGATGTCATTTTTAGTGGCGTGCGGCTGTGGTATAAGCCAATTTTTTCCAAACCATCTTCCAGGATTGCGTCGCACGACTCCTCAAAAATATCGGAAAGACGAAGAGCGCCTTCGCTTTCCATTTGGATTAACAACGTATTGAAGTCTTCCATTTTCTGAATAAAATAGTTCTGGGGAATGTAAAAGTCACTCAAGGGCATCCGGAGCAATCCATAGACGTCGATGTTGGGGAAATAATTCCTGAAAATTTCGAAAGCCAGATATGCGATCATGTGACTGGACAGGACTACATTGTCTCTTTTAAACCGTTCGATGACTTTCGCGGCCAGCAACTTGGTGTACTCCGATTCCCGTTGGATGTCTGCCTTTATCTCGCCCTTAGTCGAAAAATAATCGGAAATATTGATGACCTTTCCGTGCTGATCGATACTCCGACCTTCATGATCGAGCCGATTACCAATAAAGTCCATCGGTTCCCCAAATGAACAGACTATTTCAGATCCTTTGGAGTAGAATTCCCACAAAAACTTGAAGATTTTGCGTTTGCTTTTACCAAGATCCTTGATCGACGTGTATTTTTGTTTGCCATCTTCCGTCAAATGCTGGCGAATCAGTGATTTGGCTTCCAAAACAAAATGGTAATCCAGCACCAGCGGGATGATAAACAATTTCTGATCCCGGTTCTCCAGACAGATATCGCGCTGAGCTTCCACGATCGTATTGAGCAACCCAAGTTTCAGTTGGTCTTCGCTCGCTCCCGAACGGCTTCGCGTTCCCCCCGGGAAAAACAGGTTATTCACCTCGCTCTTGAGGGACAGTGTGGATAAAGCTTTCAGGGTTTCGAGGTAAACCGGATTTTTTTTACGTCGGTCCACCCGGTACGCACCCAATCTGTTCATGAAATAAGCCGCAGGTCCAAAATTATATAAATTCAGACCAGCTCCATATGAAAAAGCCGGAATCCCCACCTTTGTGTCAAGTACGTACCCGATCAGAATGCTGTCCAGGTTGCTGAAATGGGTAGGCAGGAGTATGATTGTCCCCCTCTGCGCAAGATTACGTACCTGGTCGATATCGCCGTATACCTTAAGGGCATGATGCAGATGGTCTTTGCGGTGCCATAATTTCCAAAACCATTTTAAGAGATTTTCGCCCAGTAAAATATTGAAGAGGGCAGTTAAAAATTTACGGGCAAACAGGTAGGTTTTGGGTTCAAATGACCCGACAATCTCCTCTGCGTATCGCTGGATAATTCTGTAGATCGATTTTCGCTCAAATTCCTTTAATTTATTTTCCGATTTATATCGTTTTGCCTTCCCTAAACGCGTTTTAAGTCGATTCCAAAATGCCTCCTCATTGGGCGGATCCACCCTCCACGGTTTTCGCTTGATGCGAATGCGTTCCTGGTAGATCGTTTTTTCAAGCAAATCCTCAAAATCATTGTCGTATTTATACGCCAATTTCCGATACGTATGGTTGACCAGGCGGTCTACAAATGAGCTTCTATTTTTACTGATCTGATAGATTGGCCATTTGTACAGATCCTCTTCAATATGCGTATATACTTTCTTATTTTCCTTCATCTGTGTGTATGCCGTCCACCAATGTATGCAAATATTCTAAAACCTGTTCAATCCCCTGACCATTCGAAGCTGAGGTGATGAACTGCTCGGGAAGATACTCCCATTCTTTCAGCAGTTCTTGTTGTATAGACTCAATGTTTCCCTGAACAATCCGGGGTTTACTTTTATCGCTTTTTGTATAAATGAGGGCAAAAGGTATTTGATTCTCGCCCACCCAATTGATGAATTGGCGATCAATATCCTGCAATGGAATATTACCATCGATCAAAACAAAAACGCAGGTCAACGATTGTCTTCCGATAAAATAATTTTTGACCATACGGTCCCAGCCCTGCCTTTGTTTCCGTGATTGGCGGGCATACCCATAACCGGGCAAATCAACGATGAAATACTCCTCCCCCACTTTATAGTAATTGATCGACTGGGTCTTTCCCGGTTGTTTGGAAACGAAGGCCAAATCTTTACGTCCAAACAATCGGTTGATCAATGAAGATTTTCCTACATTTGACCGTCCGATAAATGCGAACTCCGCCCGGTCCGGTTCAGGCGCTTGCTCAACTTTATGGTAGCTTCCAAGATATTCGATCTGTGGCTTCATCTGTCCTGTTAATGTACGTTAATATAGGTTCCGGGTAAATAGGATTGACAAATTTATCAGTTATAGTACTAAATCTTGCATGATTTGAAAAGTATAATTCTTTTATGTGTAGCTCTTATGTTGACGGTTTCCGCCCAGGCACAGCTCAATTTTGGCATCAAAGTCGGGGCGAGTACCACAGACATTGGAGTGAACTTAATTGAGATCCCCGGAAATCAAACCATGGAAGAATTGAAAGTGGCCATCGAAAAGGCCAATTACGGATTTAGTTTCGGCGCCTTATTTCAGATCCGTCTCAAGTGGTTTGTCATTCAACCGGAAATTATTTTCAATTCCTCAAGCGTCGATTTTCGGGTGAACGACAACATCGGAAAATACACCGACAAAATATTAACCGACACTTATCAAAACCTTGATATCCCTTTTTTGTTTGGCTTTAAAGCCGGGCCACTGAGAATGCAGGCGGGCCCCGTAGGTCATATTCCGTTGCAATACGTTTCCGAATTGTCCTCACTGGAGGGATTTTCTTCGGATTTTTCACCGATTGAATACGGATACCAGGCGGGGATCGGGATTGATTTTTTTAATTTAATGGTAGATTTTAGGTACGAAGGAAATTTTAGCAAGTTTGGTGATTATATCACATTCCACGACCGAAAATATAACTTTGCAGACACACCAACCCGGCTGATACTGAGTATGGCAATAGCTATTAATTAGAAAGAACAAACATTTCGTCTGTATGAACACGCTTTACTTCGATTTTGACAAAATCGGAAAATTTAGTAGTAACGACATCGCCTACGCCAATGGAAACAATGGATTGGAAGCATTTTACGAATTCGCCCCGCATCAAAACAATTTATTAGAAGTCGTACAGGCCCGGCAGAATTACCCGGTCGATCGACCACTTTTGAGTCGTGTCATCCGCAGGCAATACGAACGATTTTGCGAGGATCCGGAGGTATACAAACGCATCGACAACCTCGAAAACCCCAACACTTTTACCATTATCACAGCACACCAGCCTACATTACTCACAGGCCCCTTATATTTTATCTATAAAATTATTTCAGCGATTAAAGTCGCTGAGAAATTCAACAAAACGCAAAGTGATTACACCCTCCAACCCGTATTTGTATTGGGTGGAGAGGACCACGATTTTGAGGAGATGAATCATTTGCAATTGTTCGGCAAAAAAATCGTGTGGGAAGACTTTCAGGGCGGAGCGGTCGGACGCTACGATTGCAGCTCGCTTGATACCGTACTGGATGAAGTGTACGACATACTCGGGCAGAGCGAGAACGCAGAACTCCTGACATCCAAACTGAAAAAAGCTTTCGAACAGCCCCCTTCATACGGTCAGGGTATGCAACATTTTGTCCATGAATTGCTCGGGCATCTTGGTATCCTGGTAGTCAATATGGACGAAAAGGAATTTAAACAAAAGATGATTCCTATTTTCGAAGACGACCTCAAGCGTCACACATCGCACCAGGTGGTTCAAAGTATTCAGGAATCGATTGCTTCCGCAGGATTTGACAAGCAGGCATACGTTCGACCGATTAACCTGTTTTACTTTACTGAAACTGACCGCGACCGAATTGAAATGGACGAAGAAGGCAACTACTTCACCGTCAATCAGGGAATTCAATGGAGCGCTGACGAAATCATACAAGAAGTTTATACACACCCCGATCGCTTTAGTCCCAATGTGATCTTACGCCCTATCTATCAGGAGGTAATCTTTCCCAATCTGGCTTATGTTGGCGGAGGCGGTGAAATTGCTTACTGGCTTGAGCGCAAAAAACAATTCGAGGAGCTTGGCGTATTTTACCCGATGTTGATTCGCCGGGATTCCTTCCAATTAATTTCAACCCGGGACTGTGAATCGTTGAAGCAGTGGGGCTTTTCCCTGGAAGATCTTATTCTTCAGGAGCATCAATTGGTCGAAAAATATTTGGAGATGTATGGCCGTGATGAAATTGACCTGAGTCCGGAAATTGACCAATTAACACCCCTTGAAGAGGTGATTCAGCATAAAGTCGAAACCATTGATCCATCGCTTATTGCCCGGATTGGTGCTCAGTTCGCTAAATTCAGAAACGACTTGCAAGCCGTGGAAAAAAGACTCAAAAAAGCGGAAAAACAGTCCCACGATAAAAATATCACCAAATTGAAAAGAATCCGTTCCAAAATATTTCCCGGAAACGGATTACAGGAGAGAACCGACAATTTTATGTCCTGGTATATTTTGCATGGAGAAGGTTTTTTTCAGGTCTTATTGGAACACGCCGATCCCTTCGACACCCGCTTGAAGACTATTGTTATATAAGGCCAATTCAGATTTTGGCATTTTCCTGAATAACAACACGTTATATTCAAAATTCATCGAGGGTACTTTTTGTCCCATCAAAGAAGCTAAACCGCGTATAGCCATTGCTACATAAGGTTTTAAATGATGAAAATAAGGCAAAATAGAATCCGTCAGATGTGTCACGAATTAAGTGTGCAATATTACGATTGGTATGAATCCAATATGCGATATGAGATTAGCCTCTACCCCACTTCCTATCCCGGTATAATCTTCTGTCTTTAAACTCAACCTAATCCTCTCAGCCAGATTTGGCTTTACCCGCCTTCTTCGCAGAATTCTCCTCCTCTTTATCTGTATTTTCACTTCCTTCCGATACCTCTTCCAGGACAACTTCGGGCGGCTCTTTTTTGAGGTCGAAAAAGCCTAATAATTGCCGTATTTGATCTTTCAGGTCCTTTCGGTGTACGATAAAATCTAAAAATCCTTCCTCAAGTAAAAACTCCGAAGACTGAAATCCTTCCGGAAGATCTTGTTTGATGGTTTCCTTGATGACCCTGGGACCCGCAAATCCGATCAACGCCTTGGGTTCCGCTATATTGAAATCGCCAAGCATGGAAAAGCTTGCTGTGACGCCTCCGGTTGTCGGATCTGTCAGAAGTGAAATGTAAGGTAACCGGGCATCGGACAACAAACCCAATTTTACGGAGGTTTTAGCCATTTGCATGAGTGAAAAGGCAGATTCCATCATTCTGGCCCCGCCGGATTTGGATATGATCATCAATGGCAAACGATGCTGGATACAATGATCGATCGCCATACTGATTTTCTCTCCCACGACACTCCCCATCGAACCGCCGATAAAGGAAAAATCCATGGCGGCGATGACAATGGGTTGATTCTCGTCAATTTCCCCAACTGCCACCGATATTGCATCCTTCAAACCCGTTTTCTCCCGGGCTTCAGCCAGGCGGTCAGAATATTTTTTCAGGTCGACAAAACCAAGGATATCCTTCGCCTCCAGCTCTTCAAATAACAGCTCATATTTCCCTTCATCAAACAACATCTGGAAATATTCCCGGCTTCCGATCCGGGTATGATGGTCGCAATGCGGACATACATATAGATTTTCACGCAGATCTCGTTGGAGGGTCGTTTCCTTACATTCAGAACATTTGGTCCAAATGCCATCCGGCACTTCCTTTTTATCTCGTGTCGTGGTTTGAATGCCTTCTTTCAATCGTTTAAACCAACCCATAGCAAACAATATTTTTTGGTTTCCCGGTCCCCTCAGACCACAATATATATATTTTAGTGTGAATCGTACCTATAAGATTTGGCAGAATCAACAAAATGCCGCACACCTTCTAAGGGTGTATCAGGATATACCCCGTGACCCAAATTGAGAATGTGCCCTTTTTGGAACGTTGAAATCACCTCCAAAGTTCTGGCCCTGATCATTTCCGCTCCGCCATACAAGACACAGGGGTCCAGATTTCCCTGAATGACCTTTTTTCCATTCACCCGGTCCCGCAGATCTTGAGCAGAATACATCCAGTCAAACCCCAAGGCTGTACAAGGTAGATCAATCAGGTCATCCATTGTGGAATAGGCCCCTTTCGCAAAAACAATGGATCTGGTTTCCGGAGGAAGCGATTCCAAAATCCGCCGAATATAAGGCAACCCAAATGCCCGGTACGTGTCCTGGCCCAATACGCCAGCCCAACTGTCAAATATTTGCACCACGTCAACTCCGGCCTGCAATTGCCGGTTCAGATAAATAGCCGATACATCTGCAATATGTTGCAACAAGGTATGGGATGCTTCAGGATTTTGATATAGAAATCGCCGGGCTTTGGAAAAGGTTTTTGACCCATGCCCTTCCAGCATATAGCAAAAAATGGTCCAGGGGGCGCCGCAAAATCCTATAAGGGGTACCCGGTCATTCAACCTATGCTTTATCTCACCAATCGTTTCGTACACATAACCAATGCGTTCTGCGGCATCTTCACCTACCGTTAATGCGTGTATATCGTCCGCACCTGTAATAACTTCAGGGAATACGGGACCCACATTTTTCACCATTTCATAGTTCAATCCCATGGATTCAGGCACAACCAGGATGTCCGAAAAAAGAATAGCAGCATCGACATCCAGTTCATCGACCGGCTGGATGGTCACTTCCGCAGCCTTGACCGGATGTTTCACCAGATCCTTAAAACTCTTCATTCGCCCCCGGAGGGCTCGGTATTGTGGTAAAATTCGCCCAGCTTGTCTCATCAACCACACCGGCGGTCGGGGAGTTTGACGACCATCCAATACATCCAACAACAGTTCGTTCATACGTGCGATATCGTATAATTTAATATTTTTGCAAATGTATGATATAAACTCAAAACACCACGTATGAACATAGGTATTATCGGCTACGGAAGGATGGGCAAAACCATCGAAGGTATTTGCAAGGACCGTGGACACACCATTGGCGCAGTGATCGACATATCGAATCAGGAAGAAATCAGATCGCTGAATACCAGGAATATAGATGTAGCGATTGAATTCACCCAACCCCAGTCCGCTTATGAGAACATCATCGCTTTGCTTGAGCAAAAAATCCCCGTAGTATCGGGAACAACAGGTTGGTTGGATCGGATGGAAGAGGTGACACAAGCTGTTCAAAAATATGAGACGGGTTTCTTTTACGCTCCCAATTTCAGTATTGGGGTCAACTTGTTTTTTGCGATCAGCGAATATGCAGCCGCCCTGATGAACAAATTCCCTGAATTTGGAGTTCACATTGAGGAAATCCACCATATTCATAAACTGGATTCCCCCAGCGGAACGGCGATCCATCTTGCCAATGGGATCATTGATAAGATAGATCGCAAAACGAACTGGATCAACGAACGAAGCAGCGATTCCCAACAATTGGAAATTCTGTCAGATAGACAACCCGATGTGCCCGGAATTCATTCTGCGGTATATACCGGTCCACACGACACCATCGAATTGAAGCACACCGCTTCGAGCAGACTTGGATTCGCCACAGGAGCCGTATTGGCTGCCGAATTTTTAAAGGGTAAAAAAGGAATTTATACTATGAAAAACTTGTTGGAATCCATTGAAAATTCGTAGGGATTTACCACAGCGTGTTATATTTTCAAGACTACAAAAGACGGATACATCATGGCAGGACATAATAAATGGTCGAAGATTAAACGGAAAAAAGGAGCACAGGATGCTAAGCGATCCAAGATATACTCCAAACTGATCAAAGAAATCACAGTAGCAGTCAAGGAAGGAAACAGTGGTGATGAGGAATTTAACCCCAGACTTCGCCTCGCTGTAGCCAATGCAAAAGGGGCAAATATGCCCAAAGACAACATCGACAGGGCGATCAAGAAAGCCCTGGAAAAGGACAGTGCAGCGATATACCAACCGACCTATGAGGGCTATGGAGCAGGTGGGGTGGCCATATTCGTGGAAACGGCTACGGACAACCTCAATCGAACAGTAAGCAGCATACGGGCTATTTTCAATAAATACAATGGAAACCTGGCGACATCTGGATCGGTGGATTATTTGTTTGACCGGAAAGGAATATTTGTCCTCGAGATCGACGAAGATCAAAAAGAAGAAATCGAATTGGATCTGATTGATGGAGGAGCGGAAGAAATAGAGTATGATCCGGAGACACAGGAACTTGAAATAACGGTGGCATTCGAGGATTTTGGTCGAATGCAGGAAACTCTTGAACAACTTAATCTGGACCCCAGGAACGCGAACCTGGAACGCATCCCCAACGTATATACAAAATTGAGTCTGGATGAGGCTCGAAAAGTACTGACCTTGATTGATGCCCTGGAAGATGATGATGACGTTCAACAGGTTTTCCACAATCTTGAAATGACCGAAGAACTCGAAACGGTGCTGGACGAGTAACCTTCACCGCTGCAATTTACCCGGAATAACCCGCCAGTCTCAATTGATGGTATGATATCACAAAAAACAATCGGAGATATTTTTGACCGAATGGAGGTTCGGGATATCATCCAGGATTTTGTGAACCTCAAAAAAAGGGGGGTGAATTATATTGGATTGTGTCCTTTTCACAACGAAAAAACCCCATCCTTTACAGTATCGCCCTCCAAAAATATTTACAAATGTTTTGGATGTGGGCGCGGTGGTAATGGCATCGACTTTTTGATGGAGCACGAAGCATTTTCGTATCCAGAAGCATTGCGGTATGTGGCACGGCTGTACAATATTGAAATCGAAGAAACCTACCGGTCGCCGGAAATGGTGCAGGAATCACAACGCAAAGATGCACTTCAGATCGTCAATGATTTTGCGGAGCAATATTTCATATCCAACCTATGGAATTCAGATGAAGGTAAAAGCATTGCACTAAGCTACCTCAAAGACCGTGGTTTTATCGAAAAAACCATCAAGGCATACCGATTGGGGTTTGCGTACAAGGACCGGAATCACCTGACACGAGAAGCTCTGGGAAAAGGGTATAAAAAGGAATACCTACAAGAACTCGGTTTGATGACGCAGAATGAACAGGACTTTTTCTTTGACAGGATTATTTTTCCGATACACAGCCTGAGTGGGAAGCCCATAGCTTTCGCAGGCCGGATATTACATAGTCATTCCAAAGCCCCGAAATACCTCAATTCACCCGAAAGCGAAGTTTATCATAAACGCAGAGTCTTATTCGGACTCGATCTGGCGCGTAAATCGATTCGGTCGGAAAATGTATGTTATCTCGTCGAGGGGTATACGGATGTAATGATGATGCACCAACACGGTATTGAAAACGTGGTAGCAACCAGCGGGACTGCGCTGACATCAGAACAGATCCGGCTTATTAAACGATACACAGACACGATCCACCTCGTCTTTGACAGCGATGCTGCAGGGACCAAAGCTACCGGGAAAGCCATTGATCTAATTCTGGCAGAATCGATGAACGTCATGATCCTACCTCTGCCCCCGGGACAGGATCCGGATGGGTTTATCCATGACCAGGGAAATGGTGGATTTCGCCAATATGCAGAAAATCACACACTCGATTTTCTCAGCTATAAGATGCAACTTCGCCAGGAGGATAAACTGGACCCGGTGGAACAGGCCGAACTAATCAGAAGCCTGTTGGAAACCATATCCATTATCGAGGACAGCATCAAACGTCACTTGTATGTCCGGGAGATCTCAAAAGCGATGTCAATTCCCGAGCAAACGCTCATCGAAGAATTGAATGAGCAACTGGAAAAACGTCTCACCCAAGAGAAACGAGAGCAGTTTCGGGAAATTCAACGTCAAAACCGTGAAAAAATCCAATCCCGGGAGGCGAAGCCCACGGATGAACCTCAGGTAACGGAAAACGAACTCCACGAGAAGGACATCGTACGTACCCTGATCCAACACGGCCACAAAAACCTGGACGATGATATTACCGTAGCTGATTTTGTGATTGAAAATATCGAGGATGTCATCGATTATTTCAAAAATGACAATTATCGAAAATTATTAAATCAATATCGGGAAGCGTATCACAACCACCAAACGCTGGATTTTGAACACTTTAATCGTTCGGAGGATCCTATCCTACGCAAAACAGCCATCGATGTTCAGACAGGCAAGTACGACGGTGAGTATAGCAACAACTGGATCGATATGTGGGATATGGATCTGCAAACCCAACCTACGCCTGATAAAAACCATAAAAAAGACGTACGCCAGGCTTTGATGCGATTCAAGCTCCGCATCGCAATCGATATGTGCGTATCCAACCGTAAGAAAATTAAGGAACTACAAGATGCGGGGGAAATGGAAGAGGCTTTAAAACATCTCATCGTACAACAGAAACTCCTCACTATGCGGGATACCATTGCCAGTGAATTTCAAACCATTGTTCTCAAAGGTTCTGAAAGATCAAATTAGGATCTGTCCATAAATCAGTAAATCTTGGTCATTTATAAGATTGTCTGGAGAACGTATCAGACTTCTCAAGACTAATGGGATCTTAATTTCCATCCTGCACTGGTACCGCAATATACAAGCGAAACATTCGTAAAATTTCTCTTATCCCCATCGACATAATTTACTGGATTCGGTTTTCCGCTTAGTGGAATTAGGGGTGATTTTTTCATCAGTCATTAATGATTCTGGATCGTCTGTTTTTGCATCAAATCGAATAAAAACTACCGGGAAATGGGAATCCTCCCATAATCCTATGGATCCTACCACCTTTTTTCTCCCCTGTGGTAGGACAATTTGGATAGTAGATACCGAATCAAAAGACACAACTATGTCAAATATATTTTGTTAGATTGATCTAACTTATTATATTTGTGTTGTAATTTTTAATTTTTAACTATGAAACGTTCCATACTTATACACTTGTTCATGGCGATCACGGTCATGTGCTATGTGGTCCCCGGGCAAGCTCAGAATCGGGTAATCGAAGGAAAAGTTTTCGTTGAAAACTCGCCGTTGGAATTCGCCCATGTCATCATCAAAAATTCAGACCGCGCTACCGCGACTGACTCATCCGGTCTTTTTTTCATCAATGAACTCGAACCTGATCAATACACGGTCCTGGTTACGGCGATCGGATATGGTCAACAAAAGAAAGTGGTGGATCTGTATACTCGTGATACCGTACACATAACCTTCGACCTGGAACCAACAAGTGCGGTGTTGGATCAAGTGGTCGTTTCCGGAACGATGAAGGAAGTTTCCCGGTTGGATAGCCCGGTTCCGGTAGAGGTATTTTCTGCCCGATTCTTTAGAGCAAACCCCAACCCTACCCTTTTTGAGGCCCTTCAACACATTAACGGAGTTCGTCCCCAGATCAACTGCAACGTGTGCAATACCGGAGATATCCATATCAACGGAATGGAGGGACCTTATACCATGGTTATGATAGATGGAATGCCCATCGTAAGTGGTCTGGCGACGGTATACGGCCTGAATGGAATACCTCAATCCCTTATTGACCGGATCGAGGTGGTTAAAGGTCCTGCATCTACCCTTTATGGCAGTGAAGCGGTCGGTGGCCTGATTAATGTAATCACGAAGAATCCCATGGCCACTGATCCGTTTTCCGTGGATGTATGGGGTTCGGATTGGAAGGAGCTTAACGCCGATATTGCAGGAAGGTTTTCTATTGGAAATCGCATTCACACATTGGTTGGAATGAATACATATCAATATCAGAATCCACAGGACCACAACAATGATGGTTTTACGGATGTGACTTTGCAAAACAGGGTGTCGCTTTTCAACAAATGGGAAATCATGGGTGCGCGGGAAAGGATTTTATCGTTAGCTGCACGTTACGTTTATGAAGACCGTTGGGGAGGAGAAATGAACTGGACGCCGGCATATCGGGGTGGAAACGAGATCTATGGAGAGAGCATATACACCAGCCGGTGGGAAATGTTTGGAACGTATCATTTCCCCATGATTGAAAATTTGACCTTTCAATTTAGTGCAACCGGTCACGATCAGGACAGTCGTTACGGGACAACCTCCTATATCGCAGATCAAAGGATTACATTTGGCCAGTTGACCTGGCGAAAAAATCTGAAAAACAACGACATACTCATAGGGGCCTCTTATAGACACACTTACTACGATGACAACACACCGGCTACAGGTCCCACAGAACCAGATGCAGACTTACCCAATGAGCCTTCTCGAGTTTCGTTACCCGGTTTGTTCATCCAGGATGAAATCCAAATTCAGGATCATCAAAAATTATTACTTGGCCTACGGTACGATTACAATTCCATTCACGGGAGCATTCTTTCTCCACGGTTAAATTATAAATGGGCCACATCAGACAATTCAACCGTATTGAGATTGAGTCTTGGCAATGGGTACCGTGTAGCAAATATTTTCACCGAAGACCATGCTGCGCTGACCGGGGCCAGACAAGTGGAATTCTGGGACGACCTCAAACCAGAAAAGTCATGGAATGGGAACATCAACTTCGTGCAAAAATTCTATTTTGACAGTGGATCATACGCCGGAATTGATGCATCGGTATTTTACACCCATTTTTCCAACAAAATTATAGCCGACTATGAAATTGATCCCAATAAAATTATATATCAAAACCTCACCGGGACAGCTGTGTCTAAAGGATTGTCTTTAAACACTGATATGTCCTTTCCTTGGGGACTGACAGTGATTGTGGGAGGAACTTTGCAAGACGTTTTCAGCATCACAGACCAGGTCAAAACCAGAGAACTGTTCACCGAACAATTTTCCGGAGTTTGGAACATTTCATACCAATTCAATAAACCGAAATTGAAACTCGATTATACCGGAAATGTATATTCACCGATGGGTTTGCCGCTATTGAGTGACCTGGATCCAAGGAGTGATTATTCTCCGTGGTGGAGTATTCAGAATATTCAGTTAACTTCTACCGTCCGGCCCAATCTCGAAATTTATGGGGGAGTGAAAAACCTGCTCAACTGGACCCCAGCCAAAAATGCTCCGTTTATTATTTCAAGAGCTCATGACCCATTTGACAAAGATGTTCAGTTTGACAGTCAGGGAAACGCGATTCCATCTCCCGAGAATCCATATGGGCTGACATTTGATCCATCATATGTCTATGCTCCCAATCAGGGTTTACGATTATTTTTGGGAGTACGGTTTAATTTGTTTTAGTTCACCGGGCATTACCTTCGTGATTTGTCTGACGGGGTTATTTGTCCAAAGCCACAACCACAAACGTCCCGGAACACGGTTCAGGATAAAACCAGGGAATTTATTCCCCGGCAAAGAACTCCTCTTCTGCGCCCGGCCCCTGCGCCCTTTAGGTGGCGGGCACTTCTAAAGTGCCGGCAACCAAAGGAAAGCTATTCAAACTCAAACTCAAACCCTAACACACTCCCGTAAGTGTCGGCCACCAGGGGACTTCGAGGATCCTTACCTGATTCCACTTCCCCAGAAAAAACGCCAATCGACCAGTCAACCGTTTTTTATTAAAATTTCAAAGATTTCATCTTAAATTTAATGCGATAATTTTCCAAGATGAAATCATTTTTCGAGGATATTTTTGAGTACAACCATCATTTTAACCAACGGCTGGCTGAACATTTATTGACTCATGAGAAGACTTTACCCGAACGTACGGTTCCATTATTTTGTCATGTCATCAATGCCCATCAAATCTGGAATGCGAGAATTTTGAATGAGAGGGAATTGGGGGTTTTTAAGATCCATAATCTACGACGTTGCAAATCGTTGGATGAAGAAAATTTCAATCAAAGCCTGGATATTCTCGCAACCAGAAATCTGGATGAGGTGGTCACTTATACCAACTCGCGAGGTCAAAAGCACAGGAGTCTCGTCCGTGATATCCTGTTTCACATTTGCAACCATTCTACTCATCATAAAGGGCAGATTGTCTCGGATTTCCGACAGAGCGGTATTGACCCTCTGGTTACCGATTATATTTTTTATAAGCGTTGAATAAAGTTTGGACAACATTCTTGCCCATATAAAAGAACCATCAAGATTCCTGCGTTTAAAAAAATATAAAATAAAATCAGTCAAACATGAGCAACAAAATAACAGTAGAAGATACCGATGCGCTAATCGGACAAATGAAAAAACGTTTTTCCAAAAATATGCATCGGCATGAAAAAATAGATTGGGACAAATTTGAGGAGAAACTGAGAGCATCCCCGAAAAAGTTGGTGTCTGTTCATAAAATGGAACAAACAGGAGGTGAACCCGATGTGGTGGGGTATGATGCAAAATCGAAGGAATACCTCATCGTGGATTGCGTCCGGGAATCCCCGAAAGGTCGGACGAGTTTATGTTATGACGCCGCCGCTCTTGAATCCCGTAAGAAACACAAACCAAAGGATAGTGCTGTGAATCTGGCTGAGGAAATGGGTATACAACTGCTTTCGGAAGAAGAATATCTAAATCTTCAGAAACTTGAAGAGTTCGATACCAGGACCTCGAGTTGGTTGCTCACTCCACCGGAGATTCGGGAGCGAGGAGGAGCCATTTTTGGGGATCGTCGGTTTGGCAGGGTTTTCATTTATCACAACGGTGCAGAATCTTATTACAGCGTCCGTGGATTTCGGGGGATTTTACGAATTTAGATTATATACTATGAAACGACACAGCACAAATTACTACAATACGTTTATCGAGGTCGCTGAGGATTGTCCGGTTGAACAAGGAGAGATCCCACCGCAGCGCAGTTCCGGTCCGTCCATTGCCAATCTCCAATTTGACTTGCTCTATGAAAATCCATACCATTACACATCCGACGATTTATTGTTCAGGATTCATGCGATCCGAAAAGACTTACCGCTGTCAGACTGGGAAAGCGAACGGGAAAAATATTTCTCCAAAGGACAGGCATGTTTAAGAACTTCACCTTTAGCCAAACGATATGGCTGGGGTATTCACAGCAATGGGGAAGGAAGACTTGCCATATATCCCATAGAATCCATTGAATATCAGAATTTTATTCAAGACGATATGGTGGTTCACAAAAAGGCGATGCGATCATCGAGGGCAAAGTAATCCTAGTGAGGAATTGGTCAAAAAGCACACTCCTTTTATTTTCGGCGGGTTACAATATATACCTGGCCGAAATGTCACGAAGCAAGTATTCTGGGATTATTACCAGGTTTTTGACCGAAATCAAATGAACCGGAAAATTGTTAATGTTTGAATAACCGTAATAATGCACCTATAGAAAATGAAAATGGACCGGGTAACGAGAGCGGAAATAATAAAATTCAGTTCACCATATCTAACCTGACAACATACTCGTATACTTATCATATTTTATCCTTCCTTCAAACCAAATAATTTATAGACTTATGGCAGAGGCTTACCAAATTCCTGCACATACCCAAATTGGACACGTTCATTTAAAAGTCGCCAATTTAGAACGGGCACTTGATTTCTATCACAGGCTTCTCGGCTTTGAAATTACGATGATGTACGGCGATCAGGCCGCTTTTGTGTCTGCCGGGGGCTATCATCACCACATCGGTCTCAATACCTGGAATAGTAAAGATATGCCTCCTGCATCTCGACGTGGTGTGGGACTTTATCATACGGCAATCGTCTACCCAACCCGTAAAGATTTGGCCGTCATTTTGGATCGTTTGATCAAAGAAAAATACCCGCTGACTGGCGCAAGTGATCATGGCGTATCAGAAGCTTTATACCTGGATGACCCGGATGGGAACGGCGTTGAACTCTATTGGGACCGCCCCAAAGAGCTATGGCCTGTGGACGTTGATGGAGCATTGAATATGTACACCATTGCTTTGGATGTCGAAGACCTGTTGAAAGAATTGATGAAATAACCTCAGGTCGACAAAGGCCCCTCCCCTCCGGCATTTCTTAAATTTTGTCTGTACTTATCCAATCGGATTTAAACGTCTGAGGCCAGGCAGGGCTGATGTGAAATCAGATAGGGTGCTCCCCTGATACTACCTTTATCGATTCCGCTCAAATTATTCAGGACATAATTGTCCTTATTATAAATAATGTGCTATATTTGTTATCGAATACATACAATTGAGTCCGACCGTGTGGAATGTTTGGGCTTGGAATGCGTTCTAATTGAATGAAAATCAAGCAAATTAAGAAAAGACTCAAATCGAAATGACACAAGAAATGAAGAACACCACAGAGATTACAGATATCGACGACATCAAGTTACTGGTGGATGAATTTTACAGCCGCGTTCGTCAAGACGATTTATTAGCAGATATATTCAACGGGGTGATTCAGGATCAATGGCCGGTACATTTGAAAAAGATGTATACCTTCTGGCAAACCATATTGCTTAAGGAACATACCTATTATGGTAGTCCCTTTCCTCCGCACGCATCTTTGCCTGTATCGGAACAACATTTCGAACGATGGCTTAAGCTATTTCACGAAACACTTGACGATTACTTTCATGGTACGACAGCCGAAGAGGCTAAATGGCGTTCGGTCCGAATGGCGGAAATGTTCTTAATGAAGATCAATTATTATCAGAACAGTCAAACAAAGCCAATCATATGACAACCGATTCCAAATTACCGAAAGCGACGATGGTTTCAGGTGCATTTATATGGATAGGTCTCGTATTGGGTATCAGCTTTATTGAATCCTGGTTGAAATTTCAGGCACCTGGTATCACGGTTGATCTCGGTGTAGGTATCGGTCGATTGGTTTTTGGATTTGTAAACAAGGTGGAAATCGTGTTAGCTCTGATCCTCATCCTGGCTTTATGGAATTGCACCCGCTCATGGGGTAAAATAAAACCGCATTTACGGAATACGTTGGGATTGGTCGTGCTGGTGCTAATGATACAGACCTTCATATTGTTGCCAGTTATGGATGCCCGTGCTGATCTCCGGCTGCAAGGCACAGAGGTAGGCCCTTCTTTTTTGCACATCTATTACGTAGCGGGTGAAATATTAAAAGTTGTCGGTCTCAGCATATTTGGAATGAAATCAATTTTATAATCAATTAATACCAAGGAAATGAAATACTCAAGTGAAACGATTGTAGGCCAGATCGTAGCTGATAATTATCAGGCAGCTGCATTGTTTTCAAAATACGGAATAGATTTTTGTTGCCGTGGTCATCGCAGCCTTCAGGAAGTCGCAGATAAAAACAACCTTTCTGTCACTGAATTGATCGAAGCCCTGGGCGCTTTGGAAAACAAGGGGTCAGGAGATCAGATTAATTTCCAAACCTGGGATCTGGATCTATTGGTGGATTACATCGAGAAAACGCACCACCGGTATGTACGCAAGCGAATCCCTGAAATCATCCCCTATTTGGTCAAAGTGGTTAAAGTCCATGGCAAGGCTCATCCGGAGTTATTGGAAATTGCCAACGAATTTGACGCAGCTGCGATCGAACTCAACGCCCATATGCAGAAGGAGGAATTGAACTTATTTCCCCACATCCGCAACATGGTTCAAGCACGGGATGACCAGAATTTGACCATTGAATCCCCTTTTGGATCGGTTCAGTATCCAATCCAGGAGATGATGAAAGAACACGATGAGGAAGGAGTTCGATTTCGCAAAATACGAGCTCTGAGCAATAATTATACTCCCCCTGAGGATGCATGCCAAACCTATCGGGTCACATTTTCTATGCTGGAGGAATTTGAACAGGATTTGCATAAGCACATCCATTTGGAAAATAATATCCTTTTCCCAAAAGCGGCGGAACT
>CALGAA010000024.1 GCA_937952445.1 uncultured Bacteroidota bacterium
ATTGGGGGCCAGGTCGCGCTACGTCCCTACGGTCCAAGTCGCGCCTTTGGTGACAACTGATAGCTGATATCTGACAGCTCCTTTCCTATCAGCACCAGGCCCGGCATCTTTTTTTTCTCTCATACGTACGGCTTACCTCGGAAACTTTTTCACAAGCTAAGTTACCCACATCCAATCTCATCCGTACATCACTGCGCTCGAAACCGAAATGCCATAAGTTCCCGCGGTGTACTTAATAGGGGAAGTTCGGGCGCAAATAACATTAAGGTGACCTGTATGCCTGAATCCGGGTTGAAAAAACTTCGACTGTACCCCAGAATTTCAGCCTGATCTTTGGGAATAAATTGGCTGTCCAATGCCCATCCGGCTCCCAGTTCCGTCAAAATAAAGTACTGATCCAAAGAATAAAAAGCCACCGCATGTTCGTTGTCATTATTCATGATATTGGTAATATGGCTCGAGAATTTCATTTGCGGGAATTGGGTGTTTTCATCGATGAGCACGATCAATTCTGTGCCAGCCTGGGGGTTCACAAGATAGAGATCTGCCCCCTGGAGGTACGGATTTTTTCGGTCGGTTAGTATGTAATTCTCCAGGGAATCCGAGCGTATTTCCAGTCCGGAAGATTTCAGTAATTTTGTGAATTGATGGGTATAAATAAGCGGATTGCCATCGTTCTGTGAAAGACTATGGGTCGTAAAAGATAGCGTCAGGGTGAACGCGATGATTAATATTTTTAGTGGCATCAATTCCAGGTTTTGGCATTCACGGGGTCGACGAAACAAAAACATGAAATATATAAATACAATTACGCTAACAAAAGTTCTGTTTTTGATCATTCATTTCCTGTATTCCTCTTTGTTAGGGGCGCAAATCCCGTCAGGCAATGGACAAACCCAGTATGGAAACGAATGGATCGATTATGATAAGACCTATCTGCGAATTCCGATTGGGCAGGATGGGTTGTACACCATTGGGTATGATCATCTCATTCAGGCCGGATGGGAACCCGGGAAGATCATAGGGAACCACCTTGTACTTTTCCACGAGGGAAAGCAGGTGCCGATACAAATATCCACGGAGGATGTATTTACCGAAACAGATCAGGTGGTTTTTTACGGGGAAAAAAATCGCACCTCCCTCGAATCTTTTATTTTTCACGATCCGGAGCGGCAAATGCTCAACCCTGAATACAGCCTTTTCTCTGACACAGCTGTTTATTTTTTGACCCTGGATTCCGAAATGGTCAAAAACCGCTTTGAAAATCGAATGCCCGGCAGCGCTGAAACCATAGAACTGGTCTGGACTTCCAATCTGACCGTTTATTCCGGTCAATATTACACTCAGGCACCCCAGGGATTGATCGATCCTGACTTCAATGATCTGGAGGGCTTTGCAACCGGCTTTGCCAATTCTCTGAGCCGGGAAATCGATGTATCCCAGTTTAACATTCAGGGGGATAGTATACTCCTGCGAATTGGTGTTGGGGCCGATTTAAATACCCGAAAATTCACCCTTACGGTCAACGGTCATCTGATCGGTGAATATGAAAATACTCAGGTCCAGTCCGCGCGGGTGATTACCCACAATCTTCCGGTGAGTACGTTGGGAAATTCGATTGAAATTCAGGTTCAGGGCATTGAAAACAACAACCGTGTGGCATTGGCTTTCGTAGAAATGAAGTACCAGATTTCCACCAAAGACCTGAGCCGGGATTCGCATTCTACCTTTTTTGGCGTACATGGAAGCCCTGCATTTTCTTTAAATTTTCCCGTGGATGGTCACGCGGCGTCGGTGTACAATATACGCCAATCCACTGTATTTGTTCCAGACGTCAGCGATGGGATCGCGACTTACCGGTTGGAAGGGAATGCATCGGATATCTTTGTCGTGGGTAGAAATTTGATGGAGGTACCCCGGGTACAACCCATCCAATTTGTCAATTATCTCGACCAGGAAATGGAATACCTGATCATCACCTCAGATTATTTCCTATCCCGCGATAGCGATCAGGACCAGGTCGGAGAATATGCCGATTACCGGAGGTCTGAACCCGGAGGTTCGTACAAGGTGACGGTCGCCACATACGAACAACTGAGGGATCAGTTTATTTACGGGATCGAAGGACATCCCTATGCCATCCGAAATTTTGTGGCCAAATTGATCGACGGGGGCAGCCCGCTTCGATATGTAAACGTCATTGGGAAGGGAATGGGGTATGGATTTTTGCGATCGGCATCAGATCACAATTCCTACCACCGGAAGTCCCATTTCGTTCCAACGTTTGGGCATTACGGCTCGGATAATTTATTGGTTTCGGAGAAGGGACAAACGGTTCCCCGTGTTCCAATCGGGCGGATTCCGGTTACGAATCCGGATGAAATCGGGCACTATCTGGAAAAGGTAAAAACGTACGAATCGATCCAGCAAAATCCGGGTCAAATAGAAAACCGCGAATGGATGAAACGCGTCATGCATTTTAACGGAGGGGACCGGAATATTTTTTCTACCATATCAAACTTCATGGACAATCTGGGCGGGGAAATGCAGAAGGATACGTTTGCTGCCCAATTGATATCGTATTATAAAAGCAGTTTTGGAGGAACGGAAATACCCGAACGCGATGAGATTTTTGGGTATATCAACGAGGGTGCTGCACTGATTTCGTTTTTTGGGCATAGTGCTTCATCCAGTTTGGATTTTAATATTGATATCATCGAAGAATATGACAACCAGGGCCGTTTACCCGTTTTTCTGGCTTTGGGCTGCTCCAGCGGCAATATTTTTCTGCCCGGGAAAAATCTGGCCGAAAAATTTATCCTTACCCCGGATATCGGGTCCATCCTTTTTCTGAGCACGGCCACATCTCAGTATCTGTCCAACCTGCAAAATTTAGCCCGGCAATTTTACGCTGAATTTGGCTCCGATCAGTACGGAGAATCACTGGGGCAAATTGTTCAGCAAGCGCTTGCAGGGATGGGGCGGTTTCAAAAGCACATCCAGTCGGTCTTTGTATTTGCCGGTGACCCTGCCGTTTCAGCATACCATTTTGAGGGTCCGGATTTCACCTTCGATGGAGCTTCTCTCGCCACAGAGCCGGTGCGCCCCTCGCTGGTGGATGAAACATTTATGCTCGAAGTGGATCTTCAGAATCTGGGACGTCTCAACCGGGATACCTTTGCTGTGGTGGTTCGTCACCAATTGCCCGGAGGGGAGATCAGGATGATGGATACCGTATGGACCAACGTGGAGGGCTTTGATCGTCGTTTACAGTTGAAACTGCCCATCACAGACGATATGGAAGGAAAAAATACGTATTTCCTCACCCTGGATGCGGACAATCGCATCGAAGAATTTCCTGTGGGTGTGGGAGAAGCCAACAACGAGTTGGAATTGAATGGTAAAATGGGGTTTGATGTGTTCATCCAGAATACCACCCTACAATTGGTGTATCCCTACGACATGGCCATTGTGGAAGAGGAAGAGGTTGTACTGGAAATTTTCAACGGCAATGTGGATCGGGGTACGCGGCAATACATCGTGGAGGTCGACACCACTCCAGGGTTTGATTCTCCCCACGTGCGCACGTTATCCGTTTCGAGCAATCAAAGCCGCATTCGATTGCCCATGGAAATGAATATTCAACCGGAAGTGGTGTACTACTGGAGAGCGAGATGGGCGCAGGATAGTGTTTATACGCGATTCCACTCCTTTACCCATATTCCCGGGAAAACGGGATGGAATCAGTCTCATTTTGGACAATTTCAGCGAGATAGTCTCATCGATGTACTGGTCGATCATGAAAAACTGGACTTTGCCGAACTGCAAAATGTCTATAAACTGGACCATGGACACAAAAAAGCTGCCATTATCTTCAATGAAATACACCGGCCTCGTTTTTTCCGTACAACGAATCCTGCGCTCAACGTTTCGATTTTCAAACCCCGGGAAAATACCTGGGTGCGCAATCCCAAACCGGGCTTGTACAACAGTATTTGGCCTGTAGCCAGCGACGATTACCTGTTTACTTTTGTCTATCGGCCCTATAGTGCAGTGCATCGGCAGGCAATTGTAGAATTGATCGAAACCGAAGCTCAGGAAGGGGATTACATATTTTTCTGGAATACGACCAATGGGCGAAATAGCCCTGAAGGTGAGACGTGGGCTCTCGATTCCATCGACAACCAGGGCGTGAACCTTTTTAATTTTTTCGAAGCCAGTGGCGCGACCCAAATCCGGGCGTTGGAAGAAGTGGATCGTCGTGCATATTCCCTGATTTATCAAAAGGGTGGGGAGGTCGTAACTGAAATCCTGGGGGATTCGGCCGGTGTTAATATCGAATATGTAAACATCCCGTCATACACTGATCGGGGCAGTATCTGGAGTGATGGAGTGACTTTGTTGCAATCGTTGGAAGGCTGGGAAAGCGGATCTCAATTAATGGGCAGCGATAGCGTGGTAATGAAATTGAATGTCGGCCAGATGTCCGAAACGATTCGATTTCATGCGGGATCTCCCCAATCCATGAGTGGATCATTGGATGAAACAGAGCCGATTGAATTTTTCTGGACCGCTGATGTTTTCGACCTAAAAGATCGCACGTTCCCCCATTTCTATTGGCGCGTATTTGGGCCCTTCAAACCCGATTGGAGGATAAACAATCTGGCCGATGTACCGATGGTAGATACGGCAGCACTGCAAAAAAACACCCTGGCGGTGAATTTTTCCATAGAAGGGATAGGGATAAATTCTGTGGATTCTGTCCCAGTAGCGATAGAATTGTATAATGGAAACAGAAGTTTTGAACGCCGGATCAAAGTCGGAGCAGATCAATTCGCGCAGAATCTCCATTTTACCTGGCCCATCGAAGCGGAGTTCAACGGCTCGGCCACGCTTAAAATAACAGTTGATCCGGAAAACGACTGGGCAGAAGCACATGAAAACAACAACGCCATATTTTGGAATTTTGATGTCATTGGGGATCGGATTGCCCCGGCCTTAACCGTTCTTTTCGATCAACAATCCATTCTGAATGGCGATATTGTCGCCCCCAATGCGTTGATCACACTGGAGCTTACGGATTTTCCCCATCAAAATATTTCAGAATCCCCTCCTGAATATTCGTTTGAAATTAAAAAACCCTCGGGTACGGTGATCAAAATCGATGCGGCCAACCCAGCGCTTTCGATGGAAGTAAAGGAGCAGGGACTGGAATTGCGATACCAAAGCGATTTTGACGAAAACGGGATGTACGAATTGCGGGCCAATGTACGTGATGCTGCGGGTAATATGCAAAAAGTCGATTATGTGATTGACTTCGAAGTGGTATTGGAAAACAGCGTCAGTGCCATTCTTCCGTATCCCAATCCTTTCGTAGACGCAGTCCGGTTCGCCTATACGCTCACGGGGACCGAAGAGCCCGAAATCTTTCGAATTCGGATCTATACGGTGAGTGGGCGGCTGGTGAAGGAAATTACCAAAGCGGAATTCGGACCCATGCGCATCGGACGTCATTTGTCGGAGTACGTATGGGATGGTCGGGATAATTGGAATCAGGATCTGGCTCCCGGCGTATATCTTTATCAGGTGATATCGCGAGATAAAGAAGGTGTGGATTACGAAAAATATCAGATCAACGAACTCGAAGAAGGGAATTATTTCAGGAATGGGATCGGGAAAATGGTGAAGTTGAGGTGAGGTAACCCCAAGAAAGGCGGAGTTCTAGCCCTCCCCATTTAAAAGGTTCGTTTTGCGCGCAACCGGGGCCGCCTGGATTTTACCTACCTTCATAAGGGAATGTGTCGTGGTCAACCTCAGCCACGACAAAAAAGAATAGTTGATCCCCGGAAATTAACCATTATCTGAATTTATCACGCTAACCGTATTTTGTAATCGCTCCGGATATGATTTCTTTTTATCACCCCTCATTGATCACCACCATCGTCGTCCGAAATTCCACCAGGGCATCTCTGTACTTTTCAGACACCATTTTAAGATGTTCCCTCTCATATCGCTTCTGATATTCGAGGAGCCGGGCTTTTTTTTGGGCGACCAGTTGAACTGAATACGTCGGTTCATCCGAATCGGGAAGTCCTACGAGTTTGTGAAGGCGGTAGGATTCAAAGCACCCCGTTTTCATCACTGCGGGAAGGTATTCATTGATCATCCAATATCGCCATTGGTCGACGATCCGGGAATCAACGATGTAGGTGATGTTGTAAGCGATTTTCAATTTTGATTAAATGGAGGTGGAGTGGATAAACTGTCGTTAATGGAATGATTCGTGCTATCCCTGTCCGGCATGGTGATGCGTGTATCTATGCCCAGGATTGCTCTTAAATCCCGATACCTTTTACGGGCATCAACTGCGAATGTGCTGTTGTCGTACTCCATAAATATCCGCTCAAAAACCTCGAGTGCTTTTTGAGGCTGATCCAGTTTGTCCAAATACAATTCTGCCATCGCATACAGGGAGTTGTCCGCCCAGATGCCATCACTGTACTCTTCGACGATTTGATTGTATTTATCCATGGCCTCTTCGTATCTGAGGTTGTCTTGTAAGATCCTGGCCTCGAGATACAATATATCGTCCCGAAGATTGTGATCCGGTGACAGAGCCTGGCCGAGACTATCCAGCTTAGCCAATGCGATTTCATCTTCGTTTTTAAAATGATGAAAATCTGCGGTGGCGTAGGCTTTGAGGTTATGAGTTGTAGTGTCCAATCCCAGGTTGTCGATAATAAATATATTCATATCGATCGCGTCATTGGCGATCAGACGGGAGGTGGCCGCTCTCAATATGTCAAACTGACTTTGGGCCCATTCAAAATCACCCATGTAATAGGACAGTTTGGCGTTCTTAAAGCGGGCCAATTGACCGGTTTCATCTTCTTTATGTTCCTTGTCTACCTGAGAATACAACAAAGTTGCTTCCCAACGGTCGCCGGTAGAAAGATAGATGTCGGCTAAGAGAATTTTGGAACTGCTCAATAGATTTTTGTTGATACCGGTGATCTTGATCAGCCTTTCCAGGGTGGATATTGCGGCATCGTATTCATGCAATTCGAACGCTTGAATTTCGGCGATGTTTTTGATCAGTGGCGCCGTTAACCTGTTGTAACCGAGACTGTCAGCAAGATAAAGGTACTCGTCGACCAGATCTTTGACAGCAGCGAATCGGTTTCCCTCCGGGGACTGCTTCAAAAGGATATTTTTGGATTCGAGAATGGATTCGTGAGAATTGTAAAAATACGGGGAGTGAGGCCCCTTGTCCTCGATGATGTATTCGAATATTCGGATCGCATCCTGGTATTCATCAGCCTGCATAGCATTTTGCCCCAGGCGGTACAATCGGTAGCCGTTTTCCTGTTTTCGTTTGTCGATGGAACGGAGCTGCCGGTAAGCCATGGCATAGTTGTGATCCTGAATGTAGGCCCAGGCCAGGATCTCGTTAAATCCTTCGTTGGAGCTTTCCTGTAGTTTTTTGATAACCTTTTGTTGTAGATTTTCAAGATGGTCGTCTGGTAAATACCGCTGAAAATAATTGAGTACAAATGACACGCTTTCCGGCCGGTAGTCGACGGCTTCCAGGTAGCTATCGATCATTTTATCAAAATCGCCCAGACGATAATACAAGGAAGCCATGGGTAGGGTAAAAGACGGGTGAATCCGGCCGTTGGCTTTCGAGGCCTCGTAAGTTTGAAGTGCATATTCGTATTTACCCCGTTCTTGAAATTCCTGAGCCAGGCGGGTAATGGTGGAAGGATTTTTAGCTGCTACTTCGACAGCTTTGTCAAATGCCTGGTTAGCCTCGTCGGTCTCTTGCCTTAATTCGTGGATGTTGCCTTTGAGATATAAATTCACCGGATCATGAGGAAAACGTTGGATTCGCTGGTTGATTTCGGTCAGCGCTTCATCGTAATTACGAAGCTGGGTAAGGCAGTCCATTAATTTTTCAAAATACACCGAATTTTCCGGTTGTGTGGCCACCAATTCCCGGAAAAGGGTTTCGGCTTTTTCAAATTCCCCCCGGTTGTAATAGTGCATAGCCAGTTGTGGGTTTTGTGCCGAAAGGGACACCACCCAGGCTAATCCAAGAATAAGAGTTAAAAAGCCGGTTTTTAATCTGGAATTCATCATGTATATCCAACGCATTTTGTGGGGGTTTTATGGTGAATATAAAAAACTCCGGGACAATAAGGTTCAATAAACCGGTCAAAAACCAGGTAAAATGTACATTCTTGGATGATTCCCCAATTTTCCCTTACCATTTCCATCCTTTTCCGGCTATTTCATTTTTCGGATGATCAAAGAAGATGCCCCTCCGCCACCGTTGCAGATGGAGGCGCAACCAATGGACTGGTCCCGGTGTCGAAGCGCATTGATCAAGGTAGTGACAATCCGGGCTCCGGAGGCGCCCAGAGGGTGTCCCAGGGATACAGCACCCCCCAAAATATTGAGGTTCTCATTGTCCACGCCGAGTTGTTGGGCAAATACCATTGGAACCACCGCAAAAGCTTCGTTGACTTCGAAGAGATCCACCCTGGATATATCCAGCCCAGCCCGATTGAGGGCTTTTGGAGTGGCCAGGGTGGGTGCGGTGGTGAACCAATCGGGGTCATGGGCTGCATCGGCATAACTCAGTATTTCAGCGAGTGGTGTAATGCCATTTTTTTCGATAAACTCCTCACTGGCCAGTACCAATGCCGAAGCACCATCATTGATCGTTGAAGCATTGGCGGCTGTGACCGTCCCGTCGGGTGTAAAAGCAGGTCTCAACTGTGGGATTTTTTCAAAATTGACTTTTTTGAATTCCTCATCTTCGGTAATGGTGACAGGATCTCCTTTGCGCTGTGGCACCGCCACGGGTGTGATTTCCCATCGGGAAATGCCATCCGCAGTAGCGGTCGCGGAACGTTGGTAACTTTGGATGGCAAACTCATCCTGCATTTCTCTTGAAATGCCGTGCTTTTGTGCGGTTTTATCCGCGCTCACGCCCATCGCATGCCGGCTGTACGCATCTGACAAGCCGTCTTTTTGAAGACCATCTACCAATGTAGCATCGCCAAATTTATAACCAAAACGGGCTTGCGGGACATAATAGGGAATACGGGACATATTCTCCATTCCTCCTGCCACCACCACATCCTGCTGTCCGAGCTGTATGGTCTGACTGGCCCACATGATCGCTTTCATCCCCGACGCACAAACTTTGTTGACCGTGGTGCAGGGTGTCGAATTGGGCAAACCTGCTTTGAGGGCTGCTTGCCTGGCGGGAGCTTGTCCGAGGTTGGCAGAAACCACGTTGCCCATGAACACTTCACCCGGTATCTCGGGGTTTATTCCAGCTTGCTCCAGGGCTCCCTTGATGGCGATAGCACCCAGCTCTGTAGCTTCCATTCCCGCAAAAATGCCACCGTAGCTTCCAATGGGGGTTCGGGTAGCTGATATAATAAAAACCCTCTTCATCTATTTCTTTATTTTTATTTTGAGCTAAAGTAATTCTTTTTCTGATTATCTACGAATGAGCACGGTAGAAATTTTATATAATGCAGGCTGTGGCTGTAATTTAAAGCATTTGTGTGTAATTGTGAATTATTGTATTTAGAAGGATAATTAACATTGTGATATAATTAAGAAAAGTTAATTAACAGAACTCCCGGAATGCAAATCGCAATAAGATAAATTGGCTTCCCGTTTTACCCTCACTTATTAATTCAAAAAAATACGAACTATGAATTTAAAACATGCAAGCTTCTTCACAATGCTGATTATGGGATTGTTTCTAATGTCATGTGAAGAAGATACCGATCTGACCCCGGATCCGGATGAGAAGCAAGGAATGTTTGAACTGGAGATTACTGATGCTCCTGTAGATGACCCGGCAGTGAAGAGTGTGTTTGTGACCATAAGCGATGTGCAGATTGATGATCAGTCTTTACCGGATTTTTCCCCGGTTACGGTCGATCTTTTAACATTGCGGAATGGTACAACGAGCGTTTTGGGTTCTGATAGCATTAATGTAGGAACGTACAACGAAATTGCATTGATCCTGGATACGTCGGACTGTTATATTGAGGACGTGGATGGAAATCGACATCAATTGGTAGCTGAAGTAGAAAAATTGGAAGTTCCTTATGAATTTTCCGTTACCGAAGACAGTGCCGTCAGCCTGGTCGTGGATTTCGATCTTCGAAAAACAATCCGCCGGGACCTGAATGATTCCATCGATCGATATGAATTTGCTCCGGCATCTGATTTGGTCAACGGACTTAGGATCATCAATAAGGATGAAGCAGGCCAGTTGATGGGACAAATCACCGACCTGACCGGACAAAGTGATATGATCGTTGCTTATGTCTATGAGAAGGGAGATTTTGATGCCTCCACAGAAGCGGAAGTTGGTGAAGATGAAATTCAATTTTCCAACGCCGTAACGAGTACGCTCGTGGAATCTGATGGATCGTATCATTTCGCCTTTCTTGAAGAAGGCGAGTATGAAATGCATTTCGCTTCGTTTGACGAGGATCCGGTAACGGAAGAAGTGCAATTAAATGGCGTATTAGAGGTGGAATCCAGCGTCCAGGAGGAAGTTTTGAATATCACTATCGAACCTTCATCCACCATAGAAATTGACCTGTCCGTAACGGGATTGTTGCCCCTTTGACATCGGAAGGCATTAAATAAAGGAGACAATGTAATTTTATAAAAGAATGACGCATTGTAGATTTCGATTGGAATTTATCCGAATCGAAACCAAGTGGAGATTGCTATTGATTTAGCAATTTCCACTTGCCTTTTTTAGTGCATCAGTGCGGCGGACCTTACCTTTGGACCTATGGGATATTTATGACGAGATTATTTTTTATCACATCAACTTAGCTAAACCTCGTAAAGATTCTCCTCACGTACTCCCACTCTGGCAAGACAGTCTTCGCGGAACCTCAGGACCTGGTGCTGCACGTCCTGAAGGGCATTCGGGCTAATAGGTTCGGTCAGGTGCTACTCCCCGTTTTCGGTTCTCTATTTCCAATTATTATCGTAATTTTGAAAGATGAAAAATATATTGGTTCTCAGTTTATTCGTGCTTATAACCTGTTTGGGAACATCCTGCAGTTCGATATTACAATTTCAGGATGCTGCGCCGCTTGGTAAGGGGACCGGGGAAGTCATGGGTGGATTTGGGGCAGGATATTATCCGGGGAGCCTGGAAAAGAACAATTACGGTTTTCCGTTGGTAGCTGGTTTTCGGTACGGAGTTGGTCATCGGACGGATTTGGGGGTGAAATACTCGCTGGACGATGATGTCGAAGTGAATCTTAAGCACAATTTCGTACTCACCCAAATGTTTTTACTATCCACTGGTCTTCACGTGGGTGTGGATGGGGTTTTTAGTGATGACAAGAATTTTTACGGCCGCGTGCCGTTGTACCTGCAGTTTCGGTTCGGTAGCTTTTCCATTTACGGCATACCGTCGGTCAGTACGGGAAGATTCAACAGTGATCTGGGGCTGGCTGCAAATGTCGGGATGTCCTTTGGCCGGTATCGGAACAAAATTTTTATTGAAGCCGGCGCCGGTGATTTTGAAGGAATCGGGACGGCCATTAAAACATTTGGGGTCGGATTTGCACATCGGTTTTAATGTGTCGATTTTCACTCTTAAGGTAGGTCATATACAAAATAAGATCAATGAAAATAGGTATTATACGAGAGGGCAAAGTTCCTCAGGACGCCCGCGTGGTACTTAAACCAAGCCAATGTGCATTTTTGCGGGAAACCGAAGGTGCTAATTTGGTGGTCCAGCAATCCCCGATACGATGCTATACCGATGAAGAGTATCGGAAAAAAGGTGTCCCTGTGGTGGAATCCGTAGAAGATTGCGACATTTTGATCGGGGTGAAAGAAGTACCTATCGAGCAATTATTAGCAGATAAAACCTACTTTTTCTTTTCCCATACCATAAAAGAACAGCCCTACAATCGGGAATTACTGCGGACTGTTCTGGCTAAAAACATTCGGTTGATTGATTACGAAGCATTGGTGGATCGCAATGGGAAACGACTGATTGCGTTTGGCTTTTTTGCAGGAATGGTAGGTGCTCACAATGCCCTGTTGACCTATGGTCGCCGGACTGGTGAATTTTCCCTCATTCGGATGAAAGATGTGTTTGATTACGGTCAGGTGAAAAAAACCTACAGTAATATTGATTGGCCCCCAATTAAAATCGTATTGACAGGGAAAGGCCGGGTGGGTACGGGAGCAGCCAAGGTGCTGGATGATATGGGAATACGTCGGGTCACCCCTGAACAATATCTCACCATTGATTATTCTGAACCGGTCTATACCCAGATTGATTACGACAAGTACGTTCGACCCCGTCCCGGGTCAGGACGCAACCTGTCTGATTTTTATGAACATCCGGAGGACTTTGAATCCGTTTTCGCCCCGTATGCAAAAGTATCCGATGTAATGATTAATGGGGTTTATTGGGATAACCGGGCACCGGTGTTTTTCACCAGGGAAGAGATGCGATCCGACGATTTCAAAATCCAGACGATCGCAGATATTACTTGTGATATTGCACCCGTTTCTTCGATTCCCTCTACGCTGCGAGCAACCACCATTGACAATCCGTTTATGGGCTACGACCCGTTTTCCGAAAAGGAAATTGAACCTTTCCGGAAGGAATCGATCGACATGATGACCATCGACAATCTGCCCAATGAATTGCCCCGGGATGCCAGTACCTCATTCGGGCAACAATTTATTGAACACATTTGGCCCGAAATCGCCTCTAATTCCTTTGACAGCGGGGTTCTCCTCCGGGGAACGGTAGCAGTGGACGGTCAGCTTGGTCCGGAATTTAAATATCTTTCAGAATACGTTAACGGCAGTTAGGTGAGTGCGCCGGACATTAAATTCGTATATGTATGAATCGAGGTAATTTTTTTCTTATCGAAGAAGTAACATGATGCCCGTCCGAAATGAAGACATTTTTGTTTTCCCTTCAGTGGCGGTCAATCGGGTTGGCTGCCCGTCGTTCACAACGATGTCCTAATCACAATTCATCGCATCAACCCTGGATTGTATACTGTCGTTAAATACCCGTTTTTCCTCCACAGACAAATCTTTAGTCAGGCGCAATAATTCCACCCGGATGCTGTCCGATAGATTTCGACTGGTATTGGCCAGGTATTCTTTTCGCTCTTCCATTACGGCCAGTTGAGATTCCCAGAAGTTCCTGCGCTGCGGCATCGTTTCGCTATGATCGAGTAAAGAATCCTGATAAGCTCTCATGGAATCAGCCAGTGAAAAACGAGCTTCCCTCAGTTGAATGGCATTGCAATTCAATTGACTGATTTTGTCAAGATCATTTTTCCAATCCGGTTCGTCAGACTCTCCGCAGGCCAGTGTTGCGGAAAGTAAAATCAGAATTGAAACCCAGTGATGGTGCTTCATCTTTACTGGAGGTTTTGTGGCCAATCGAGATCGTTGACTACGGCGTCTCCCACAGCATATCCGACATCCAAACCGGCCGTATTGTCCATTTCAAAGTGAATGCCTCCGTAGTATCTGGAGAGTGCACATTCCTCTGCCATATCATAGAAATTGTCGTAGGAACGGGCTTCAAATCCATATTGCAACTGGCTCAGGTCCGTGAAGGTATAATCTCCACTTTCGTCTGTGAACAAGTGAATCATTACTTTTACACCGGCACCGATTTCTGCTGAGTGGCCGGAAATATACGCGGGAAATGGCGGGGTTCCGATGACCGTTTCAAAACTGGGGTCAATGTATTTTTGAATATAGCTTACTGGTCGGATCAATACATAGTCATACTTGGATTTCCAGCAACTAATAAAAGCATCATTTTCTGCCACGGCCATCATAGCCAGTCCGACTGCTGTTTTTTCCAGGGAGGCGTTTGATTCCTGTAATAACTGAGTCACGATGTTGAAGGTGTGACCTGTCGGTGTACAAGTGACAAACGGGTCATCTGCCCAATATTTGGCGATGGTCACTTCCTCCGGCGTGTTGAGTTTGGTGACCTGGTTGTATACATCCATCGCCTGAGAATAGAATTCTGAGGATGGATCTGTGGAAAAGGGGAGGTTGGGAATGGGTTGACTCTCTTCCACTACACCTCGAACGAAAGATCTGTTTTCTCCCCAATGCGGACTCAAAGGCTCCAACTGGGCGCTGGTGGGAATCCAGCAATAATCTTCTTTGGGCATGGCAAAACCATCCTGGGAAAACGGTTTCATATAGGCTTCGTGGCCTCCGTCAGTTTTACTGATTTGGTACAAGGCTTCTGCCACCGCAAGCCCGTAGTTTTCCGATCTGGTGATTACTTCAGGGTCGACGTCCTTACTCAGCTCAACGCGATTTTCGTACTCCATTCGGTCGATGCGCTCCCGGTTGTCCTCGATGATCTTAAGTTCAAACATACGTCGCATCATATGGGCCGTAGCGGCATTGCACGCAAGAGCCCAGTTATACTCCATATTGGGGCTGGGAAGGGGCAGACTTCCCCGGGGAATGCCGTCGATTTGTCCAGCAAGTGTTTTTTCGCTGTCGATTCCATGGATCACCGATTCATACGCAGCCAGACCGATGTAACCATACGCTCTGGAGGACTGGGTTGGTAAAAATCCGGGTGTCGTCTGGGTCACCCGGCAATTGAGAAAAAAGTAATCCTGGAGGAATGTTCCATCATAGGATCGGGTGGGGGGGCTGGTTTGGTCAGGACCGAAATTGTTTACATCGTCCTGGCAGGCCATCACCAGGAAGGTGAGGACAAATAAACCAAATAGCAAGGTTTTGAGGGTGGAGAAAATTTTCATGGGATTCTAAGATTAGTATGTTATTAATTTGCATAGTTGGAGGTGAAATTACGATTTATCCAGCACATCTGCAAATTTAAGAAAAGGTAACAAGGTAAGGGTGAAATGCTTATGGATATGGATTACTACGAATGTTAGGTGTTTTCAGAAAAAGTATTTGCTCCCACCATTGGAAAGAATCCACACCTGACTCAAAATAGGCCGTTATTGGCCAATAGGTTAAAGCTTCCACTGTCAATATGGTCTACACCACCCAAAACTTTCACCTTCCACGGGTGAACGCTGAAAGCAGATGGTTAAACCACGCTCCACTCCATACCCATTTTCCCACAGCAGGAAACTGAAACCAATATCTGATTACTGAATCTGACCCCTTTCTCTCTTTATCTCGATGCCAAATATTCCAATACGTTCTCTTCGATACGCTGAAGGGGATTGGTGGATTGTGCAGGCTGAAAACGCTCTCCTGTCATTGTTTCATACAGCGTGATATACCGTTGACTTATGGTCTCGACAAATTCATCGGGCATATCCGGGATGACCTGGTCAGTCAAGCCCTGAAATCCCTGTTCCATCAACCACTCCCGGACAAACTCTTTGCTAAGCTGGAGTTGTTTTTCGCCCTTTTTCAAGCGATCTTCGTATCCGTCAAGATAATAATACCTCGAACTGTCTGGTGTGTGAAGCTCGTCGATCAGATAAATCTGATCCTCATACAGACCAAATTCGTATTTGGTATCTACCAGAATCAATCCTTTCTCATTGGCCATTTCACTTCCCCGGGCAAACAATTGGAGGGAGAATGTTTTCAATTGATTCCAGATTTCTTCAGTGACGATACCTTGTGCAAGGATCTCTTCTTCTGAAATATCTTCATCATGTCCGGAATCTGCCTTGGTGGCAGGAGTGACAATGGGAGTCGGGAAAGCCTCACTTTCCTGCAGTCCTTCCGGCATTGAAACACCACAAATCGTTCTTTTCCCGGATTTGTATTCCCGCCATGCATGTCCGGCGAGATAGCCCCGGACGACCATTTCAAGTTTGATCGGGTCACATTTGAGACCAAATGATGCGTTGGGGTCGGGAGTAGCGATGAGCCAGTGCGGTACGATATCGTTTACCGATTGCAGGAAATATGCCGCTATTTGGTTGAGTACCTGGCCTTTATACGGGATGGCCCGGGGAAGAATATGGTCAAATGCTGAAATCCGGTCGGTGGCAATCATCAGCAGGTGACCGTTTAACGCATATACGTCTCTTACTTTGCCATGGTAAACACTGGTCTGACCCGGAAATTGAAAATTAGTATTTTGGATAGCTGTCATCGAGGTGGTGCATTGATCCATCCAATGCTGAATTGGAAAGGGCCATTAGATGTTTTTCACCGAATTGCGATCCGCCAATATGTCTTTAAGCTCCTTGATTTTGGCGTATTCTTCCGGCAGTACTTTTTTTACAGCTTCTTTGATGGAAACATATGTCGCTTCATCGTATTCGATCAGGTAGTCTTTGAGTCTTTTCTTGACATACATGACGTCATTGAGTAAAAGACTGCGAAAAGAAGGGAGATCGTGTTCATCTTTTTCGAAAGCCACCGTGCGATGTAATTCCGGTGCTTCAGGCGCATCGGGATCGTCGAGTGGAATGTATTCTTCCTTGATCTTTTCCGGCTCTACAAATCCGTTGGGAAGAGACCACTTGGGTCCGTGGGGGTCTCCTTCGTCTTTGATGAGCAAGATTTCAAGTCCTTTTTCTGCCATTCGGTAGATAATGACCTTTGCAAGATTTTTAACACTCATGGAAGCATTTTAACTTGATAAGATTACGTCAACAGGCAAATGTACAACAAAATAATTAGACTTTTCGACGACTTTCAATCCTTTTTGTGGTGACCCAGGTAAATATCGATCATTTTGTGACATACCAAAACTTTGAAGGTCACCAAATCCTGGGGCGATAAATCCTCATATACCTCTGCCGCCCGTGGGAATGGAAGTTCCCAGTCCTCGGGAATCTTTACGATGCCCAGGATCAATTTATCTTCATTGAAAACCTCCATCTGGCTGTATCGTTTTTCTCCCAGATATCCGAATACCCTGCGGAGCTTGGGATTGGCGAACCGACCCTTCTTATCGATGAGCCCAATATGTTCTCCATTGACGAAGACTTGATTTTTGGAATCGTACAGGATATCGTGATCTTTCGTCATTACGACGGTAAATCCGTTTTTACTCTTACCGAAGGGGATTTTTCGTTGAAATACCATCATGTTTTCCTGATATATCGACGTAAATATGCCCCGGAAAGAGTACCCGAACCCCTTTCGTTCGGACTTTTCGATCAGAAAATAGGACAACAGATCGATGTCTTTTCGATCCCACGCGATCAAGGTCGGTATTTGCTTTTCGTAAATCTTTTTCGTCTTGGCGATTTCTTTCTCAATGGCTTGACGGGACGTTTTCCCAAAGTATACTTTGTTGAAGATATACACCGTAACCAATAATCCTAATAAGAATACTAAGAACATATGAATGAGTTGATAGCCAAATATATTAAAAAAGCCCCGCAATTGAATTATTGCAAGGCTTAATAACTTTTATGATTCAAGTGTGAAAGAGGGCCGGGGAATTGGATCCCCGGATCGGTCACCCAAATCTCTGGATACAGACTTTGTTTTTAGTGGCGATTGCCTCCTCGTCGGTCGTTGCGGCCTCCTCTCCGGTCATTTCCTCTACCTCTGTTTCCTCCTCCACCACGACCGCCACGGTCTCTGTCGCGACCACCGCCACCTCGGCGTTCATTTCGCTCTTCGACGTAACCTTCCGGTTTTTCCATGGTCGCTTTCCGGCTCAGCTTAAGCTTGCCACTGCGCTCTTCGATATCCATGAGTTTGACTTTCACCGGATCACCGATGGAAAATACATCCTCCACCGAATTGACGTGGGTGTACGAGAACTCAGAAATGTGCAACAGACCATTTTGGCCTTTAAATTCGACCACTACGCCAAAAGGTAAAATTTCGGTAACTTCTGCGTCGTATACTTCTCCTACCGTTGGCTCAAATGTGATTTGCTTTATTCGTCGGATCGCCTCCTGAATATCATCTTTGTTGGAACTGGCAATCTGAACTATGCCTTTGTCTCCTTCTTCTTCTATCGAAATAACGGTATTTGTCTCTTCCTGAAGCTCCTGGATAACTTTTCCACCGGAACCGATTACAGCACCGATCTTGGATTTCTCGATGATCAATTCTTCGATTCGTGGGGCAAAAGGTTTGAGGTCTTCTCTTGGTTCGGCGAGGACTTCGTTCATTTTTTCCAAAATGTGAAGGCGTCCGGCGCGCGCCTGGAGTAAGGCTTCTTCCATTTGGGCATATGGAAGACCTTCGATTTTGATATCCATCTGGCAAGCTGTGATGCCCTTGGCTGTACCGGTTACTTTGAAGTCCATATCACCGATGGCGTCTTCATCACCCAGGATATCGGATAAAATAGCGTAATCATCTCCTTCTTTGATCATCCCCATCGCAATCCCGGATACCGGGGCTTTGATTTTGATCCCCGCATCCATCAAGGCCAGAGAGCCCGCGCATACTGTTGCCATCGAGGAAGAACCGTTGGATTCCAGAATGTCCGACACGATGCGGATGGTGTAAGGCTGTTCATCGGGGAATACCTGCTGCAGAGATCTGGCGGCGAGGTTGGCGTGTCCCACTTCCCGTCGGCCCGGGCCACGGTTGGGTTTTATTTCACCGACTGAAAAAGCCGGGAAATTGTAGTGCAGGATAAATTTGCTGTTGGTGTTTTCCAGCGCTGTATCGATCATTTGTTCGTCCAGCTTACTGCCCAGGGTCAGCGAGGTGAGCGATTGCGTTTCACCCCGGGTAAACAGAGCTGATCCGTGAACGGAAGGGAGAAAATCTACTTCGCAGGTAATGGGGCGGATTTCGTCCGTTCGGCGACCATCCAACCGGATGCGGTCTTTGAGGATCATCTGGCGTACCGTTTTCTTTTTCAGTTCATCGAAATAGGTATCGATGAATTTTTCGGCTTCTTCCAGTGCCTCTTCGCCGTGATCTTCCAGATATTGCTCTTTCAGTGCCTCGTTAACCTCAGAAAATTGGGTTCGTCTAGTAGTTTTGTCCAGCTTCCCATATGCAATCTCTGAAATTTTTTCCGCTGCATTGGCCTGTACAAATGCCCGGATATCTTCGTTTTCCTCTACAACTTCCAATTCTCTCTTGGGGGCCTTGTCGGGAATTTTAGCGATCAGATCCAACTGTGCCTGGCACTGAACCTTTATGGCATCGTGTCCAATCTTAATGGCTTCGATCAGATCTTTTTCTGAGCATTCCTGACTTTCTCCTTCGACCATCATGACGTTTTCCATGGTGGCGGCTACGATGATGTCTAGATCTGCGGTGGCCAGTTCACTGCGGTTTGGGTTAACTTTATACTCTCCATTGATCCGGGCTACCCGAACCTCAGAGATCGGCCCATTCCATGGAATGTCCGATATGGTGAGTGCTGTACTTGCAGCTAAAGCAACCAGGGCATCAGGTAGAACGTCTTCTTCCGCAGAAATCAGACTGATCATGACCTGGGTTTCATTCATATAATGGTCGGGAAACAAGGGGCGGATGGCCCGGTCGACCAGCCGTGAAGTCAATACCTCATAATCATTTAACCGGGCTTCCCTTCGAAAAAAGTTTCCTGGAATACGACCTGCGGAGGCGAATTTTTCCTGATAATCAACGAATAATGGAAAAAAAGGAGCGTCCTCCTTTGCTTTTTTGGCAGAAACTACGGTACAAAGGATCATGGTATTGCCCATGCGAATTAATGCAGAACCGTCTGCCTGACGTGCTAATCTCCCCGTTTCAAGTTGGACTTCTCTCCCGTCGGGTAGCTGGAAGGAGTGCTGAATAGGATTTAAATGTCCCATAAATTAGTTTGAATTTAAAAATTAAAAAGAGGCAGGGATGATTGACTCATTGAATACGTTCATTTCCAACGCTGAAATGAATAAATCCTCCATCTATAACGATGGATCGGCCCAGAAAATACATAAAACACAAGGCGGGACGAATTATTTCCGTAATCCGAGCTCTTGAATCAATTTTCGGTACCCTTCGATATCCTTGGCTGCCAGGTAGGAAAGCAACTTTTTCCGCTTACCCACGATTGCCAGCAATGCCTTTCTGGAAGAATGATCTTTCTCATTTGTTTTTAAATGATCCGATAATCCTTTGATTCGTTCTGTAAATAAAGCGATTTGGGCCTCCGTGGAACCAGTGTTGTTCTCGCTTCCACCGTACTTTTTGAAAATTTCCTGTTTCTTCTCTTTAGTTAGATAAACTGCCATAATAATTTTACCATTTAGTGATTAATTATTTAATACACGTATAGCGCGGGCGCAAAGGTAAGCAAATGTTGGGATAAAATTCTTGTTGATCCTGTTTTATTTTTATAGCATACGCCACTCCTAATCCATGTTTTCGTGGTTTTTGGCCTGATCCCAAAGCTCATCGAGCTGTTCCAGCGTCATTTGATCCAATTCCTTCGGCGCGTGTTTTTCGATGAATTCAAAGCGTGATTTAAATTTTCGGTTGGTGCGTTCCAACGCCGTTTCGGGATCGATTTCCAGGTATCGGCTCAAATTGATCAGGCTAAAAAGCAAATCTCCGAACTCTGCTTCCCGGTCTTCCCGGGAGGCATTTTTTTGTTCTATGGAATTCTTGAATTCTTCAAGTTCCTCATCCATTTTGGCGATTACATCATCCGTGTTCTGCCATTCAAAACCCACCTGGGCAGTTTTTTCCTGTAACCGGAGGGCTTTGATCATGGCTGGAAGCCCTGTAGGTACCCCTTCGAGCAGTGATTTTTTCCCTTCTCGAAGTTTTAATTTCTCCCAGTTTTGTTTCACATCCTCCTCGCTTTCCACCTTCACATCTCCGTATATATGCGGATGACGGTGGATCAATTTGTCGACAATAGAGGTCAGAACATCACCGATGTCAAAGTGATTTTTTTCATCTGCCATTTTGGCATAAAAGACGACATGGAGGATGAGATCGCCCAATTCTTCCCTGATTCCCGGATAGTCTTCCCGGATGATCGCATCAGCCAATTCATACGTTTCTTCTATGGTTAAATTGCGAAGGCTATGTATGGTCTGTTTTCGATCCCATGGGCATTTTTCCCTTAAGTCGTCCATCACATCCAACAAGCGACCAAATGCTTCTAATTTTTGTTTATGATCCATATTCTGTTCCACCTTTGAGCGTAAAGGTAGGGAAAAGGACATGGAAAATGGACCAGGTTTTGTACCTTTGTACGAACCTTTAGAACCAATTGACCATCCATCTTGTTGGATATATTGAATAAAGAAAAATTGTGATGACTGAATTTCTGACAACAGCGTTGATCGTATTTGCGATCTTTGGAATATCGTTCCTCCTGATCAATATCCGCCATATCATTAAAGGCGAAGAGTTTAGAGGGACGTGCGCGAGCAACAACCCTATGCTGGAAGATAAGTTTGGAAGCTGTTCCGTGTGTGGTCGAAAGCCGGGGGAAGATTGCGCCGAGCCGAAGTTGTCTAAAGCCTAGTCCACCGCGGTCACTAAAATGGTGACACATCTGACGGATTTTTTTCGCCCTGGCTTCGCCACTTACAGCCTTATGTAACTTCGGCTATGGGCCGGTATGCTTCTTCGCTCTGACAAAAAATATTTTGAAATACCACTACCTTAAAATTCGGCGTACTAGTCGATGGTCAGGGTGGCCAACCCTGGGTCTTTTTACCTCAATGTATTTTGTATGATTTCCGGAGGTGATTCTACCACCTGAAATCGATATTTTTCCCAACATTCCATTGTGATAATGAACTGATTGAACCGGATCATTGAAAATTCGGAATCCTGCGGGTCAAATTGCGTATGCTCAATTTGACTTTTGCACCGTTCAATTCTTCAGTTTGCTATTCTCGTATATGATTTTGAAATCGATGATCTCATCGAGAATATTCAGGAATTTCACCCTGCTTTCTATAAAATGAATTTTCTTCCCAAAACTCCCCTTTTCTTTAAACCGAATCGTGGCGAGGTAAAACACATACAAATTGGTTTCCCGTACAGATTCAATATTGTGGAATGGATATCGGTAGGTCTTTATGTAATTGGTCACGTAGACAAAATTCGGATCAATTTCCACCCGTTTGAGCCGGAGTAATGTGAAATAGAGTACGGCCAGTCCGGAAATATAGAAAATGACCAGCCCCACCCGAAAATATACATTGTCCAGTACCGGCGGTAATTGTGAGGTTACGAGCAAGCCGATCGTAAAAGCGCCAAAAAACACGATCCAGAATACAGGTACAAATATTCGGAAAAATAAAGTGAGCGAAGAACTTATTCGCTTAGGTGAGCTCATTCTCCTCTAGTTTTTTTTCGACTCGCTTAATGACTGTAATACTCAATTCATACAACCCGTAAAGTGGTATGGTAATCATGATTTGCGTCATCATGTCAGGTGGCGTGATGATGGCCGAAACAACCAAAATGACTACAAAAGCGACCTTTCTGTATTGTTTTAGATCAGAGGAAGTGACCAGTCCAATTTTGGCCAACATATACATGACCACTGGAAGTTCAAATATCAATCCGGTCGGTAAGGTGTACATGATCAGGTTGTTGATATAAGAAGTCAACGTGGGCTGAGCTACCGTGTCACCGAGGCTGTAATTCGTAAGGAAGGTCAGTGCAAAAGGAGTGATGATAAAATATCCGAATAAAACGCCGATGAGAAAAAGCGTAGAGCATATGCCTACTATACCACGGGCAGCCACAACTTCTTTTTTGTACAAGCCGGGTTTGATAAATTTCCACAATTCGTAGAACACGTATGGGAATGATACGATAAAACCAAGGATGATCGAGACCTTTATATGGGATACGAATTGCTCTTCGATTTTAAAGGCCTGGATATTGAAATCGGGCGGGGAAAAGCACAACACTTCGTTGATCCAGCAGAAAAATTGATAGGTTGCAAAACCTTCATTTTTGGGGGCGAAAATAATGTTTTCGAAAACAAAATTTTTCATGACGAATACCACGATCGCTGTGACCATTATACTTGCAACAGCTCGGATAATGTGCCAACGTAATTCTTCCAGGTGATCCAAAAAGGACATTTCCTCCTGGCTATTCACTTTTTCATCGACATCCAGGGAATCCACATCTATTTGATCTAACGGCATTTCAGATTGATCTAATTTTTAAGAACCACAAAATTACTCAATTAGATGGAAAAAAGTGCTATAACTTTGTGGGGAACAAGGCAACCCATATCTTTAACAGATTATTTCGGACAAAATTCTTGTGTTCCCACAGCTGGGCTAAAATATGTGGAGGCCAATTGAGTTTTATATACATCAAAAACAAATCTATGTTCGGAAATTTATTTGGAAACATCGAAGAGCAACAGGAGGCGCTTCAGCAAAAATTGGAATCCATCCAACTGGAAAGTTCCGTGATGGATGGTGCAATTGTCGTCAAAGGGAACGCCAAAAGGGAAATTTTGGATATCCTGATTGATCAAAGTAAGGTAGACATGAACGATGTAGAGCAACTTCAGGATTTGCTCGTGACAGCAGTCAACGATCTGATTTTGATGGCTACAGAAGCGGAACAGGTGGAATCCCAGAAACTGATCAACGATATTTTGCCTCCGGGTCTGGGAGGATTATTTGGAAAAGGGTAGGGTTGTATGCGTACAGTGATTATTTGGCTGGTGATCGGAATGGGAATTGTTCAGCAGGGATGGGCACAAGTCGATCTTGATCAGGCATTGAAGGCAAAATATACCTTCGATATGTGCGATGGGTACGACGATACGGGCAACAATTCCACGGGAAAAATCGAAGGTGCACAATGCCAGTGTGGCGTCAAAGGGGAATCGATGTTTTTTGATGGGGTGGATGATTTCATTCAGTTTGAAGGCAATATCAATGAATATTTTAAAGCCAATAATTTCACCATTAGTTTTTATTTCAAACCATCTACTACAGCACCCAATACCGTTCTTCTTTCCAAGTATGAAAGTTGTAGTGACGAAACAGGTTTGATCATGCGCTATGGGGCCGGAGGGAGTATTGCGGTTAATCTTAAGGGGGTAACCGGGGTCGAGAATCGACTCAATACCACGCTAAAAAGCACCGCGTGTTGGATTCACCTGGCTTTAGTTCGACGAGGCTCAGCGATTGAATTGTATGAAAATGGCGTATTGATTGGTCAACAGGATAATGGGGTGCGGAATACAGACATTACCAGTTCAAGCCCTCTGACCCTTGGAAAAGGCTTATGTAACACTTCCCTGGATAAACCATTCCGGGGGAATATTGATGAATTAGCGATTTACAACCAACCATTGAGCGCTCTTCAAATCCAGCGTTTGCTTATTCCAGTAGATCAGATCGCCACGTCCGATACGGTGATCGCAGAGGGAGATACTTTTGTCCCCAAGTTGTACAAATCCTGTGCGGGTGATATTACCTGGACTCCTGCTTCAGCTATTTCTCCCTCGACAGGGGAAGTGACTATTTCTGAGAATACAACTCTCACGGCGAGATTCAATCATGGTCATTGCGTGACTACAGACAGTATTCGTGTACGGGTGGTCAATAGCGATGAAATCGAATGTGAATCGATCCCCATGCCCCGGGCATTTACCCCCAATGGGGACGGGCTCAATGATACCTATTTTATTACATTACCCGGTGCGATTGATCAATTGATTTCGTTCGAAATATTCAATAAATGGAACGAGCAAATCTTTTATACTTCCGATCCTCAGCAGGGCTGGGATGGGTCGTTCAACGGTAAATTGCTCAATCCAGGCGGATTTTTATTCAAAATCAGGTATGAATGCCGGGGCCAGGAATTTGTCAAAACGGGTGAATTCCTTTTGCTAAATTGAATAAAATGGGGATTCCTGCCAGGGGATTCCTTGATCCATTAAGGCACCGTGCGCGTCGCCGTATTCCAGGCCGGAAGTCCTCCTACGATAGGTAAATCAATCGAGGTGGACTCCAGATCGATGCTGAGTCGGGTGCCCGGTTCCGGCCAAAGCGTGAATTCCCGATCACTCGAAAAAATCATCAATCCGATTTGCTGCCCCTCGGGGATGATTTGATCATCAGGCTGAAGCTCAAAGGTCATTTCGTAATATTCACCGGGAATCAATGGTTCACTTTCGGTCAAAGATTGGTGGTTTTGTAAATCCGCCCAACCTCTGGTGATGATGTTATGATAAATCGGTGTCCGGGGTTTGTTGTCCCAGGGAAGAGAGACCAGCCAGACCGATAAATTGACGGCTGGTTTGCTTGCCGACGCGCGGATGGTGATAGTGGGAACTCCGGAAATATGAAGGGGCTCTTCCAATACCGGCGATAAATACAGCAATCGGTGGGGGCTTGAGTTTGCCTGGGCCAATTCCGACCCCTTATAGTTCACGTTGTCGATCAGGGTTTCCACGTGTTGGGTGGTGGGCCTGGTGGATGTTAATGTTCCTGAATTGGGTGCTCCCGGAGTGGCATACAGGGTTACTGGAAATGCTTCCGGATGGGGATAATCCGGGTAGGAGACAGGTTGGGTGCGATCGAATCCTTCGCGAACTATCCAGGCCCTGGGTATTTCTTCGATTCCGTTCTCCACTCCGTGCAGATACCGGGTGAACCATCGGTTCATCATCCACATCGGTGGTGGTCCGCCGTGTCCACCCTGATGATAATAAATGTGGGCAGGCAAGCCCATTTCTTTGGCCTTTTGGTAAATCCGAAAGCTGTGCTCAGGCATTACGTTCCAATCGTTGAATCCATGAGCCATTAAAAGTGCAGCTTTCATCGTGTTCATTTGATTCAAATAGTCTCTTTTTTTCCAAAATGCATTGTAATCCCCCGTGATCCGATCCATGCCCCGGGCCATTTCGATATCCCGGTAGACCGAGTCAGCGTAAGGTCTTTTGGCTGGCAATCCGCTATGGACGAAATCGTATAGTACATCAGCATCCTCCCCAATATAGCCGCCGGGGGACCGGACCAGGCCATTGGAGCGGTAGTAGTGGTAATATGAGGTATTGGGCGCGATGGGGATAATCACTTCCAATCCTTCCACACCGGTGGTGGCTGCCGCAAGTGGAAGAGTGCCATTGTAGGAAGTCCCGGTCATCCCGACCTTTCCGGTAGACCAATACGCTTTGACTTCTTCCTGCCCGGTCCGCGTACTGTATCCTTTTGCCCGCCCACAGAGCCAGTCAATGACCGCTTTAGGAGCCAGTGTTTCATTGGCTCCCCCTATAGTGGGAGATCCATCAGACAGACCTGTTCCCGGGGAAGAGGAATGGACGACGATAAAACCTCGCGGAACCCAATCCGAAACATGGGACTAGGAAATGACCGGTCGCATTTGGTCACCCCGGTAGGGTATGGGTTCGGGATGTTTGCGTGGTGGTGGAACTTCGCCCAGCTCGTGTTTTACATCCCAAAATATTTCGGGATTGTTTCCTGCCGTTCCGGCAAAGTACGGGCTGGTGACGTAAATGACGGGTAATTTCAGGTTCATCGAATCGGTCTGATAAGGCCGGGTGACCGCAAGAATGCGGTCAATATTCCTTTAAGTGAATTTAGGAACCGT
>CALGAA010000025.1 GCA_937952445.1 uncultured Bacteroidota bacterium
CGTAGACTCCACTATGCGCGGTTATGCTTCTTCGATCTGACAAAAAATATATTGAAATACCACTTTAGGAACTTAAAATTCGGCGAACTTGAATGTTATTTGAAACTTCGAATATAATAATTTTTGACAGTATGCATCCTCAGGTAGATTTGGATGGATACCGATCGACTTATTAATAAGCTGTGTTTTAAAAATGCGTTTCACAGACTGATCTAGTTAACTTCTCGACTATAATGGTTGTTGAAAAAGGGCTTTCGTTAGGATGGATCATGCCGCCCGTGGTGTGGAACTATTTCAGAGTTCATCGAAGAGATTTTCTTTTACAATTGGGTGGGTGAAGCCTGGAAGGTAAATATTCGACTATTTTGAGGATCTCTCCCGACCATTTTGACCCTGTTTTGTTTTAGTATTTAAAAATATGATATCTTTGCGCGCATTGATTTTCAACCCCCTGAACCGATCTTAATCCGAGAATGGGCGTGAAGTTCCTACCCGACGGAGCGCCGTTTTAATATTTGTTACTCAAACCAAAGAAATATGAATTCTAAAATCCATTTCCCCGATGTTTTTATGTTGCTCGGGAAAGCCATGGTGGGCTCAGTCCTCCTGGTATTGCTGTCCTTTTCGCCCACCGTTGCCCAACAGTCCAATGGCAGTGAAAGCGCACCGGCTGATACAACCGCTGCAAAGCAGGATTCCACGGCGCAGGACAGTACAAAACAAAAGGAAAAAACCTTTTCTGATTACATTACCGATGACGCCGTTTCCATGGAGGGGATGCTTACGGTCCACAAGGTAAAAGACAAGTATTATTTCGAAATTCCGGATTCGTTATTCGGACGGGATATTATGGCGGTGACCCGGGAAGCCAAAACTCCAACCGGGGCCGGATACGGAGGTGAACAGGCCAACCGGCAGGTGGTCCGGTTTAAAAAAGGTCCCGAAAAGAAGGTCCTGTTAAAGGTGATAACCTACGTCAATGTGGCGGAGGATACCACGCAGGCCATTCATCAGGCGGTGACCAATTCCAACATGCAGCCCATCATTGGAGCATTTGATGTAAAAGCGGAGCGGAAGGATACCTCGGTTCTGATCGACGTCACTGATTTTCTCAAAAAACCCAATCAGGCTTTTGAATTACCCCCGTTGACCAAGCAGCGGTATAAAATTAAAAACCAGATCAACGACCGAACCTTTATTGAGAGTGTTCGGGCGTACCCCATCAATGTGGAGGTGCGGGTGGTTCGGACGTACGATGTCAATCCGCCCAGTCTGGGATCAAGCAGCGGGCCATCGGTCAATCTCACCGCAGGTGTAAATGCCGGAGTAGTGACCTACGAACTCAATACATCCATGGTCCTGTTGCCAAAAGAACCGATGCGCCGCCGGTTTTTTGACCAGCGCGTGGGAATATTTTCCAATAGCTACACCGTATACAACGACGAGGGGCAAAAGGCAGATCCACAAACGTTCACTGTCCGCTGGAGGTTGGAACCAAAAAACGAAGCTGACGCCCGGCGACAACAAAACGGGGAGGCCATCGAACCCCGGAAACCCATTGTTTTCTACATCGATCCGGCTACACCGATGAAGTGGCGTAAATACCTGAAACAAGGCGTCGAAGACTGGCAGGTGGCTTTTGAACAGGCGGGATGGAAAAATGCTATTTTAGCACGCGACTGGCCCGTGGAAGATACCACGATGAGCCTGGAAGATGCCAGGTTTTCGGTGATCCGGTATTTTGCATCCGATATCCAAAATGCCTACGGTCCCAACGTTCATGATCCCCGGTCAGGAGAAATCATTGAAAGCCACATCGGCTGGTACCACAACGTGATGAAATTGCTCAAAAACTGGTATACCACTCAAGCAGGCGTTACTGATCCACGCGCCCGGAAAAATGTGTTTGACGATGAGCTGATGGGAGAGTTGATACGGTTTGTATCGGCGCACGAAGTGGGACATACCATTGGTCTGCGACACAATTTTGGAGCGAGTTTCGCGACCCCGGTGGAAAAATTGCGCGATCCCGAATGGTTGGCAGAACACGGCCACACCCCTTCGATCATGGATTACGCCCGATTTAATTACGTGGCCCAGGAAGGAGATGGCGTGACTGATCTTTTCCCCGGTGTGGGCGCCTATGATAGATGGGCGGTGGAGTGGAATTACAAACCCATCTATGGCACATCCGGACCGGAAGAGGATAAGAAAATTCTGAACGAACTATATCTGGAACGTGCCGCGGACAATCCGGCGCTCCACTTCCTGACCGAAAGGAGTTCGTTTGATCCACGTGCTCAAAACGAGGACCTGGGGGACAACAGCATGAAAGCTTCTGAGTATGGCATCATCAACTTGCAAAAAATTATGCCTCAGGTCATCGATTGGACGCGCGAGGAAGCCAGCCTGTACGAGGAAGGAGAGGAATTGTACAACAATGTCACTACCCAGTTTATGCGGTATATGGGTCATGTCCTCAAATGGGTAGGTGGAATCTTTGATTCGCCAAAGACCTACGATCAGGAGGGACCTGTTTTTGAGCCGGCGCCTAAGCACATGCAAAAAGAAGCGGTGGCTTTCCTTCACGAAC
>CALGAA010000026.1 GCA_937952445.1 uncultured Bacteroidota bacterium
TGGGCATGACATGGGAAGCAGAAGAGTACGTCCCCATGGATATGGAATTGGAAAAAGGAAAGGGAGCGATTCAACCGACGTTGTGGGAATCCAGTCCGGAGAAAGTACACATGCTATTGCGGACCTCCTCAGGGTTTATTGGTCGAAGCGATTCGGAGGACAATGGCAAGACCTGGTCAGAAATGTACGATACTGGTCTGCCCAATCCCAATAGCGGTATCGATTTGGTGAAATTGCCAGGTGGGGAATTGGTGCTCGCGTATAATCCGGATGATAAAAACTGGGGCGACCGGGCTCCACTAACCCTCGCAGTTTCAGAGGACAATGGGAAAACCTGGCCGTACAAAATCGATATCGAAACGGGGGTGCCAGATGATGAGTTTTCGTATCCCTCCATGATATCGTGGGGTGATACCATCGCCCTGGTATATACCTGGCAGCGGGAAAAAGTGGCGTTCTACCAGGCTACATTGGATCAGTTAAAAGGAGAATAGGGTGAGAATTTGAGTAGGTGTGAGTGAAATGGCAGGAATAGGAAGCAGAGGATAATTTAAAGTTAGCAAGATTATGATCAAAACAAATCGGTGGTGGCTAATAATGATAGCAGTATGGCTGGTGGGGGGACCCACGGTGCCAGGAAATGCACAAACCACGCACTTACCGGGGCGGATTATGATAAATCCATTGGAAGATGCTACTACAGGCGTAGCCATCACGTGGAGAGTGGACCAGAACGATGCGGAGCAATACATTCAGTGGGCAGAAGCTCAGATCGATCCGGTAAAGGATCTGGCACGATTTCAGGAAAAGGTCGCAACAGGAAAGAAAGATACCGTTCATTATGATGGAAATACGTCAGTATTCTATAGCTATCGGGTGAAATTGACGGGCCTGGAGCCGGGAAAGACATACATGTATCGTGTAGGAAATGAAAATACGGGGTGGAGCGAATGGATCCAATTTGATCTTCCCCAGGCAGATCCCGATTCCGAACTAACCTTTATATACCTGGGAGATCCTCAGAACGATCTTCGCAGCCAGTGGTCCAGGGTAATTCGCGAGGCGTATGCAACTGCGCCGGAGGCCGATTTTATCCTTTACGCCGGGGATTTGGTGAACAAAGGATACAACGATGCAGAATGGCAGGAATGGTACGAAGCAGGAGGATTTATCCATCGAATGTTGCCATCCATTTTAACCCCCGGAAACCACGAATTTACCAATGTGAAACTGACCCCGCTCTGGCGATCACATTTTACCTTGCCAGCGAATGGTCCCACGGGATTGCATGAATTGGAAGGAACATGTTTTTACGTCGATTACCCCAATCTGCGGGTCATTTCACTCGACGGTGAACAAATAGATGAAGATCCGCAGATGCGTCTGGCCATGGTACGATGGTTGGAATCCATTCTGGAGGATAATCCCAAACAATGGACCGTGATGACCATGCACTACCCGTTTTATCATACCAGACCCGACCGGTACAATCCCAAACTAAGTACAGCGTTCAAACCGATCGTCGATAAATATGGCGTGGATTTGATCCTTCAGGGCCATGATCACGGCTACGGAAGAGGTATGTTGGATGCCCAAAACACGGGTCCGGTGGAGGAGGGAACGATGTACGTGGTGTCGGTGAGTGGTCCCAAAATGTATGAAGTGGGGCAGGGGCATTGGATCGAGAAACGGGGGGAAAATTTGCAGTTGTACCAGGTGATCAAAATCCTTGGGGATCGATTGGAGTATAAGAGTTATTCAGCCGAAGGTGTATTATTCGATAAATTTATTTTAAAAAAATCCGATAAAGGAAGTCAATTAGTTGAAAAGTGAATCCGATGAAGAAACGAAATTTAAGATCATATGGGTGGATGGTGGCTTTGGTATTTGTTACTTCGACTTTGTATTCGCAATCAGAAACGTTGCCGAGCCGTATTTTTGTAAACCCTCTGGAAGTCGGTCATCAGGGCCTGGCCGTGACCTGGCGGTGCCCCATGGAGGTAGAGAAAAGCTATATTCAATATCAGGTCGCTACACCCAACCCCGTGACAGATCCCCGGACGGGTACTATCCTGGAAGCTGGTATGGAGCTGGATACCGTGACGTATGATAATCAAACCGGCATTTATAAGAGCTTCAGGGTGAAGTTGGAAAATCTGGAACCGGGCACCAAGTATATGTATCGCGTAGGTAGTGACGAACATGGTTGGAGCGAATGGATTCAAGTTGATCTTCCCACCGCGCACCCGGATTCCGCCTTTACCTTTATTTACCTGGGGGACCCCCAGAATGATCTTCGGAGTCAGTGGTCGCGAACCATTCGCCAGGCATTTCGGACCAACCCGGAGGCTTCGTTCATTTTATATGCAGGTGATTTGGTGAACCGGGGCTATAACGACCGGGAATGGGGCGATTTATACGAAGGAGGTGATTTTATCCACCGGATGATCCCTTCGATTATGACGCCGGGCAATCACGAATATGCTTATCCGATGTTGTCGCCTTTGTGGAGAACCCATTTTACATTGCCTCTGAACGGCCCGGAAGGTTATCCTATGCTGGAGGGCGCTTGTTATTACATCGACTATCCTGCGGTCCGTGTTATTTCACTGGATGGTACCACGAGCGAAAACGACCGGAAATTGCGCAACGTTCAGGCGCGGTGGCTGGAGTCCGTCCTGGAGAATACCACCAAAAAGTGGATCATTCTTACGCTCCACCAACCGTTTTACAGTACAAAAGAAAGCCGGGATAATCCCCAGATCCGACGAGCCTTCTTGCCGCTTGTAGAAAAATACGGCGTCGATTTGGTATTGCAAGGCCACGATCATGCATACGGTCGGGGAATGCTCGCTGCCGGCGAATCCACACCCGGAAATACAGGAACCATGTATGTCGTCTCGGTGAGTGGCCCCAAACAATACGAAGTGGGGTCGGAGAAATCCTGGATGCAGAAAAGCGGAGAAGATGTACAATTGTACCAGGTAATCGATATTCTGGGCGATACGCTGGAATTTCGTACGTACACCACGACGGGTGAATTATTTGATGCATTCCAACTGGACAAGGAATCTGGTGGGGGTCTTCGGTTGACGGAAAAATAGCTGATTCGGGGTATTGAAACAGGTGATATAAGGAGAATATTCGTAGGGCAAGATGATCCAGAGGCCGACGGTGTACGATATGAAGTGATTCGGGATGCCCATTTTCAGGCCTGGACTTTTCTACGTCGTGGAAGGATAAATTATCGGAGTTTTTGTAAAAACCCGATAGCGTAGTTTATTTTCACCCAATAGCACAAACCTGCTATTTGTAGCATGTTGAGTCCCATATTTTCCCGAATGTTTTTCTTGTTCATCCGGCGGATAAAATCCGGGGAGGGCGGCAATAGGTTTTTAAGTATATACCATGCAGGGTGGCGGTGAAATTGATTTTCAGCATGTCCACCACCCAGCCTTCTGTATTTGGTGGCGAACGATTTTCCAGTCTTGAAAGGGTAGGTGAATTCCACACCCGGGTGTACAACCAAACGATAACCCATCCGAAAGGCCCGCGAAGTCCATTCCATGTCGCCCAGTGATCGAACCTCACGGAATGGGCCAATCCTTTCCCATGCCTTTTTATAAAAAAACAAGTTCCCGGCCGGTAAGGATGTGTGTACCTGCTCCGGCGAGGAATCCAGGACGGAATGCAAATAATCAAACCGCTGGAATATATCCGCTTCCCCGGGATCGATCCGGCGTGCCTTACCGCTCAAAATGGTTTTTGAATCCACCGATCCCAGGGCATTTTCCATCCAGCCGGCTTCTACGAGGGCATTGACATCGAGCAGTGCAATAACAGGATGCGATGCTTGTTCGATTCCCGCGTTGCGGGCGGCATAGGGAGAGGGCGGCGATTCGATCCGGAGGATTCGTATGGGAAATTCTGAGGCAAAAAGAGGAAAAGGGGATGATTGATTGTCCACCAAAATAATCTCGTGCTCGTCATATCCCAAATCCAATAATCTGGCCAGACATTTCCTGAGCTGGGTGGGTTGATTGCGGTGAGGGATGATGATGGACACCTTCTTCGTGGTCATTCCCCGGCCTCTTCCATTTTTTGTTTAGCCCGGATGCTCCACATCAATTCATCAACAAGTTGTCCGGCCAATTTATCTGTTACTTTGGGATTGGCTGAATTTCCCTCTTCGTCGTATGACTTGTCGATGTGCGATACATGATACCGAAAAGGTATGACCCATGCACCGATTTTCCACAACGTAAACTGGAGGGATTGGATGACCTGTGTTCCACCGTATTGACCATCAGAAACCGTAGCAATGGCCATAGGTTTGCGATGCCATTCCTTGTACATGAAGTCGATGATATTTTTTAGGCTGGCAGGGTAGCCTCCATTATATTCCGGTGTGACAATGATGACACCTTTTGCCCGATTGATTCGTTCCGAAAATTCCACCCACTCCGGTTTGGGGTTTTTCATTCGGCTCAGCCGCTGATCGAATAAGGGAAATTGCTTTTCCATCAGGTCGAGGATCTCCGGTTTACCCAATCCGCGGGATTCGATAAATTTTTGGAAAAATAAGGCGACCCGGTGACTTTTTCTTTCTTGTCGAACACTGGATGAGATAATGATAATATCGGCCATAGTTTCGATTTCTTTATTATTGAATGCTTCAAATATGCTTTTTAGTATGTGGCTGCAAAGCACAGGAACAGGTCAAATATAACCGAATAAACCCAAAATGAGAGAAGGCTTCGTGCGCTTTGGATTTTTGGTCTGGAATAAAATTCCGATGTAAAATACCCGGGAAAAGAGTGGGGGCGAGTGACTGCTTGGGCAGCGATGTATCAAATTCACATACAATTCAGAGGAAAGGTCTGGAAGTTTGTAAATAGGATGGTGGGAATGAAAATGTAATGTTCGTATCCGTTGCTGTCATATTAACAAGAAAGCTAAATCAGGTTTAATATGAAAAATCGGTTTATCTTTGTATTTTGTGGATCATCACCTTGAAACAAGTTAATTATGAAGAATAATTTAAATATCCTGCTCATTTTCGCGCTATTGGTTGGTATGATAGCATGTGGCGATTCATCGAAGGCAGATGGAGATAACACTCAGGAAAATCAAGTTATGGAAGCACAGGACAATGTTCTCACAGATGCACAAAAAAACGATGGGTGGAAATTGTTGTTCGACGGTGAAACTGTGGAAGGTTGGCATACCTTTAAGATGGACAAAGTCAGTCCAAAATGGCATGCCTTCAATGGCGTGCTGCGTTTTGATCCTGAGGTAGAAGGGGATAAAGGCGACCTGGTTACCGATGACGAGTTTGAGAATTTTCACCTCAAATTGGATTGGAAGGTATCGGAATGTGGAAATTCCGGGATCATATTCAATATTCAGGAGGAGGGGCATGAGAAAACGTATCATACCGGTCCTGAGATGCAAATCCTTGACGATACCTGTCATCCGGATGCTGAGTATCCGACGCACCGGGCTGGAAGTTTGTACGATTTGATTCAGGCTTTACCCGAAACGGTCAAACCAGCCGGGGAATGGAATACGGCTGAAATTATCGTGGATGATGGTCATTTGATATTTAAATTAAACGGTACCCAAGTGGTAGAAACGCAAATGTTTAATGACGAATGGGATGAAATGCTGGCCAATAGTAAATTCAAACAGTGGCCGGGCTTTGGTACTTATCGCAAAGGTCGCATAGGTTTACAGGATCACGGAGACGTGGTGGAATTCAAAAACATTATGATCAAGGAACTGTAATCAGTTTTTTGAATTAATGTGAGCCATGATTTCATCGATTATTTCCGCAGGGGTGTGCGCTACGTCTATAGAAATGACACCGGCCCGGGGGATTTCAAGTGTGTCAAACTGGGATTGAAGAAGGGACTCGGGCATAAAATGGCCTTTTCGATTGGCAATTCGTTCATACAGCAATTCAAATGATCCATGTAGAAAAATCCACTGGACCTGATCAGGGTCAAGGTCGCCAACCAGCAAATCACGGTAACTTTGCTTGAGTGCAGAAGTGGCAATAATGAGACTTCCGGAGGGTAAACTCTTAAGAACAAATTCGTGGATGGCCTGGAGCCAGGGTTTACGATCCTCATCATTCAACGGGATTCCGGCGGACATTTTTTCGATGTTTTCTTTCGGGTGAAACAAATCACTGTCGTAAAATGGAATGTGGAGCCGTTCGCTGAGCATTTCCCCGATCGTCGTTTTTCCGCTACCGGAGACACCCATGATGTAATATATTTTGTGCTTCATAGCCCGCGATGGTTACTGATTAGAAGTCCAAGATACTAAAACCTGCTTTTCGTGAGGTCAAAATTGGCGGTCTAACTTTTCGAAGATGCTGCAGGACCAGGAATCCCTCAAATAAGACCAGAGAAGGAAATTTGATCAAGATTTTGCCATTCGTTCAGTTGCTCAATACTAATAACATTTTGTATCTTTGCCAATCCAAATCGGGATGTGGCGCAGTCCGGTAGCGCACACGGCTGGGGGCCGTGTGGTCGCAGGTTCAAATCCTGTCATCCCGACAAATAGAAAACGCAATTGCTTAACTTATAGGCGATTGCGTTTTTTTGTTTTCTGGGCCTCCCTGGGTTTGGAAAGCCCCCCGCGTGGCGTTCATCGGCGATGGCGAGTTGCGCCTGAATACCTCCATGGAGGCGCTGGAGCAGGACTTTGTCGAACTGCGGGTCACCGGCGATCGGTTGGCGGAGGCGCAGGCACTGGGCCCGATCCATCAGCGTTCCATGTTGGGTGGCGAGTGTCTGATTTTTGAGGGGGTCAGCGCGGAGCGTCTGGCGCCCTTGGGTGAGGTGAAACCCCCGGGGCTGGCGGATCTGTTTGTCGCCAAGCTGGAACGGGTACAACCGGGGAGGGCCGCCTGATGAACCTGACTCAATGGCGTCCGGTGTGGATGCAGTGCCAGCGCGAATTCTGGGAATCCCGGGGGACCTTTCTGCGTACGCCCCTGTGGGTGGCGGCGGTGATCGCCGCGCTGATGGTCATGGGGATGATCACCGGCAATATCGAATTGAATGCGGCGCTCAACGAGCTGCGCGGCGCGCCTGAAAACCTGCAGAAGTTTGAAGACGGCGCTGATCTGGTGGGCGCGCTGATGTCCGGAGATCTGTTCAGCACCCATCCCCAGGTGCTGCGGGCGGCGCTGGCGGCGATTGCCATCCCCTTTATTCTGACGCTGCTACTGGTCAGTCAGGTCTACCTGCTGGGCAGCCTGTATGCGGACCGGCGGGATAAAAGCATTCTGTTCTGGAAGTCCCTGCCGGTGTCGGAAACCCGGGTGGTGCTGACCAAGCTGGCGTTCGGTGCGCTGGTGGGGCCAGGAATCTTTATCGGCGCCTCGCTGCTGGTGGGCCTGCTGCATCTGCTGATGTTGCTGGGTTATATCAGCTGGCAACTGGGCGTGGACTTACCGGATATGGGCAGCCTGATCGGCACCTTTCTGGGCCACAGCCTGGCGCTGGTGTCCGGATGGTTGCAGTTCTCCCTCTGGTTCCTGCCCGTCTGGGCCTGGTTGATGCTGGCGTCCGCTTACGCCAAAAAATCCCCGTTTCTGGTGGCCTTTGGGGTACCGGCGGTGGCCATGGTGCTGGAGCTGTGGATACTGCGCAGCGTGGAGTTGTGGCAGGCGATCTGGGTGCCTACCCACCGGTCCTTCGAAGGGCTGGTGCGGGCCCAGGCGCAACCCGAAGCCTGGCTGAGCCAGTGGGGTGAGACGCTGAGTGAACCGGCATTCTGGGCGGGTCTGGTGGTCGCGGCGGGCTTTACCATCGCGGCCATCTGGCTGCGCAATTACCGGTATGAGCTGTAAACCGATGCCCGCACGAAGGTTTGCAGGCTGGGAAACATATTAAGGAGACGATTTTAAGGTTATTCGGCTGGTGG
>CALGAA010000027.1 GCA_937952445.1 uncultured Bacteroidota bacterium
GTCTCATCTTCTAACCAAGCTTTAAAGGCATCCGAGTTAAGGGCATCATCTTTATTCAGACAATTCTTCAGTCTGAGGATCCCGGTGTTCGGGAGCACGGTCTTCGCTTGGCTGAAAACTATTCCGCATTACTGTCTGATGTGATCAAAATGAAAGACGATCCATCCGCACGAGTGGTCATGCAAACAGCATTGAGTTTGGGTAATTTCACTTCCAACCAGATCATCCCGGCGTTAGCGGAAATTTTAAATAAAAATTATAAGAATCATTGGATCCGAATGGCCGTATTGAGTTCCAATGCCGGTTCATCGATAGCTTTGTTGAATCACCTCGATAATCAGACGTCGTTTTTCGAATCCTGGGATGGCGAGAAGCAAAAATTCCTTCAGGATTTTACGTATATTACTGCTGCCAGAAACAACGAATCCGATGTTTTGGCTCTCGTAAGCGAATTGGATCGGGTGCCAACAGAAAATCAGGAGGGCATTTGGAAAAGTTTTGCTGGCGGCGTGAAACGTGGCGAGGCTAGTCTGACAGACAAAGTTAAAGCAGAAATTACTAAAGTCACGGATTCCTCAGCTGATGCTGTCAAAGAAGCCCTGGGAGAAGTGCTTTAATCAGAAAATTTGACATTATGGAATTTAAAAAGAATAGGCGGGCCTTTATCCACTCCTTCCTCAAACTGGGGGCAGGAGTGGTAATGATCCCTCTGATCGCTCAATCCTGTAAATCCGAAGGAGGGGATTCGACCGCTTCATCCACGCAGGAAGATAATGCGCACGCTTTGGATGTGACGAGTTGTGACGATTTGTCCAAAACATCCGAGTCTGAGATCAAAAAACGCGAGGGATTCGGATACGTAGAGGAATCTCCGATCCCGGATAAGCAATGCCACAATTGCCAGTTGTATATCCCCCCCAAAGATGGCCAGGTATGCGGAGGTTGTGCGTTGTTTAAAGGGCCCGTATTTGAAGAGGCATATTGCGCGTACTGGGCTCCGATCGTATAATGGTGTAAATACATATTAATCTATGAGAACACAGAATGGTATTCTGCCTTTGCTGGCTGTTTTTTTATTTTCCGTATGGTCAATCACCCCGTCTGCGTTCGGGGAAATTCCAGTTCAACCGGATCCACCGACCTACAATTCGTTTTCCTGGAAAGCAGGGGTGTCAAAGATTGACATTACTCCTGACCAACCTCTTTGGATGGCCGGGTACGGATCCCGGACTTCGCCTTCCGAGGGTACACTGCACCCCATCTGGGTCAAAGCGCTTGCATTGGAAGATGCGCAGGGCAATCAGTCGGTCGTCATCACCTCGGATTTATTGGGTTTTCCCAAGGCTATGTCAGACAATATTCGACAATCCGTCGAGTCGCGGTACGGGCTGACCAAAGCCCAGGTAATTCTCAATAGTTCGCATACGCACACCGGTCCGGTGTTGGGCGATGCCTTGTTTGATATTTATCCGGTGGATGAAGAGGGTCGGCAAAGGATTGCAGATTACACCAGGAAACTGACCGCGGACATCGTCGACCTGATCGGAAAGGCTTTGGAAAATTTGGAGCCAGCTCTGTTGTTTTCTCAAAATGGAGTAGCCCGGTTTCAGGTGAACAGAAGGAACAACGTGGAAGCGTTGCAACATCGGATCAGCGATCTCAACGGCCCCAATGATTATGCCGTTCCAGTGATCAAGGTTGCGAAACCAAACGGTGACTTAATCGCGATATTATTTGGGTATGCCTGTCATCCCACCGTACTGAGCCTCAACCAGTGGTCGGGGGATTATCCGGGTTATGCCCAGATCCAACTCGAGAAAGATCACCCCGGTGTACAGGCGATGTTTTTTCAGGGCGGCGGAGGAGACCAAAATCCCATTCCGCGGAGGACCATTCCCCTGGCTCGACAGTATGGACGAACGTTGGCGGCGGCTGTTGACCGGGTGTTGGAGGAAGAAATGAAGCCCCTCGAATCCGTTTTGAAGGTGGCGTATACCGAAGTAGATGTTAATCTGGAAACGGCTCCGACGGCGGAAGAATTGGCGCATTTTTGTGAATCTGCTTCCGGATATCAAAAACGCTGGGGAGAACGATTGCTCCAGGAGACAAAAGACGGAAAGCAGCAATTCGACAAATATCCTTATCCTTTGCAGATATGGACGCTCGGTGACCAATCCATATTCACCCTGGGGGGAGAGCTGTTGATCGGTTACACCATCCGATTGAAAGAAATTTTCGGTTATGATTCATTTGTCATGGGGTATACGAATGACGTCATGAGTTATATCCCCACGGCCCGGGTGCTTCATGAGGGGGGATATGAGGGTGCGCACGCCCAGATGGTTTACGGAATGCCTGCAAAGTGGTCCTACGATATCGAATCGACGATCATTAAGGGCATGGTGGATCTGGCCCGATCGATCGATCTGGAGCTCCCGGCCAACCGTCTGATTGGCAATTGATATAACACATTACTACGGAAGTATATAACCACGCAGTCAAAAATTTTCTATACACATAAGCGGTGATGTAGGGATTCCTGGTACGGAATGGTGCCAGGTATCCGGTAAGTTTTTTACGGGACTTTAAAATGTACAGTTTTAATCATGAAAAGTAATTCCAATTCTCTGGTGGCAAAACGGCATTATTCGGGTTTTCCATTAGCTCACGATACCTATAATGCGCTTTCTGCTGCAAGTGATGGGTGTGTTTACTACGTGTTATCTTCTGAAGATTTTGTGATCGGGGGACACGTGTATAAATACGATCCCCAAATTGATCAATCGACGTTGATCGGTGATTTGACCAAAATATGTGGCGAATCGGATAAAAATGTGATCGGACAGGGGAAGAGCCACGTAGAATTTTTTGAGATGGGAGGGAAGTTGTATTACTCCACCCACGTTGGAATTTATGAGTTGATCGATGGAATGGATCGATTGTACCAAAACCCACCGGAGGGTCTGGGATTGTATCCCGGCGGGCACATCCTTTCATACGATATCGAAACCGGAAAATCAGAGGATCTGGCAATCGTTCCCCATGGGGAAGGGATGGTTTCCATGACCATGGATACTGACCGCGGACACATCTATGGTCTGACATGGCCGACGGGACAATTTATTCACTACGACGTCCACGCGGATCAAATGTATGACCTGGGTCCGATTGCTCAGGGAGGGGAAGGCGGAACCCCCGGCGATGATTTCCGAACGCTGTGTCGTTCACTTGTGGTCGATCCTCGCAATGGTACGGTGTATTTTACCATCGCAGAGGGGGATATACTTTATTATCATCCGGACGATCGACAAATCAAAACTGTACCGGATGTGAACCTCAGACTGGATTATTTTGGTCAGTTTGACCCTACCCGGCCGGGCAGTATGTCCTACCACTGGAGAAAAGTGTTCTGGTACGAACCTGAAAATGCTGTTATCGGGGTACACGGTAACTCGGGATACCTGTTTCGGTTTTCCCCGGACGAAGGCCGCGTGGAATTGATCGAACGCATTACATCCCTTCCATCTAAAAAAAGCGGAATGGGCGACCAGTTTAGTTACGGATACCTCGGTTATGCGTTGGGCCCAGATCAGGAAACGGTTTACTACCTGACCGGAGGGCCGATTTACGAAAACGGTAGGCGCGTAGAAGGACTTAAATCCATCGCGAAAGGGGCTGCGAAGGGATTGGAAAATCTTCATTTGGTGACCTATCATCTACCTTCGGATCGGTACACCGACCACGGACCCATTTTCTATGAGGACGGCTCCCGTCCCACCTATGTCAATTCCATCGCTGTTACCAATGACCGGGTGTATTTCCTGGCCCGGATGGAAGTGGATGGACAGGAAATCCAGGATTTGGCCTGGGTGGATAGGCCATAATGGCTTGGTGGGTTTGGATAGAAATGACGGGTAGGAGGAAGGCCATGGGATAGGTTTTTCCGTATCGTAAAAGCGGATCTCTTTTTTATCGGGTGGACCACCGCATCTATGCGCACTGTTTCATTCTTGTAATGGCCGGCACAAAATGGGATCTTTGGCACTTCATCCACCTCTTTCAGGGGGGTGGACCCATGAAAGCCACTCGAACTCTAAGAGTTTTTAGGACACCTGATCGGAGTTGTGCCCGGAGAAAAGAAGGTTGGTCTTTGGAATATTGGGGTCATCAAGAGGAGAGATTCCCGCCTTTTGCGGTTCCTCACCTAAAGAAATGCAATTATAGAACTGATTTTACCTTCCTCCTCTTGGTAAAAGCATTAGATGGTATTACATTCACAGGAGGAACACAGCGGATGCTGCGACTGCAGCTGAGCACGTTCCGGCCATGTGAATAACCAATGGTATGTACAAACCGATTTTAATCTGGGCCTGCCTCTTGTTTCTGATTGCGGAGGGGAGAACGAACGATCCCATTTCACAACCAGGGGTTCAGTTGGCATATTTTCAAACCGACGTGACTCCAGCCCCCGGAAGCCCATTGGCTTTTGGAACCGTGCGTACCATCCGCGATTCATTGAGTGCTCGGGGAATCGTTTTGATTTTCGATGAAAAACCCGTCGTTCAATTGGCGATTGACTGGATCGGAGTCGCCAATGAAGGGATGCAGGTCTTCCGGCAAGCATTGGCCAGGGCTGCCGGCACGACCGAAGACCGGGTGGTGATCCATGCCTTACATCAACACGATGCAGTTCGATGTGATTTCCTCACCCCCAGGTTGCTTGATCAATACCATGGCTCGGCTCTGTATTACGATACTGCTTTTTTGCAAGCCTCCATCGAGCGGGTCGCCCATGAAGTGGAAAAGGCCATGGAACGGTTGCAACCTGTGACTGATATTGGATTTGGTCAGGCCAAAGTGAGCAGGGTAGCTTCCAACAGACGCATTCTTGGAAGCCATGGTAAGGTAGAGAAGATGCGCTGGAGTAGTACTCAGGATTTTTTTTTAAGACATGAAGGCGTGGGCTTGATTGACCCCTGGCTGAAGGTAATCACTTTTTATCAGAACGACACCCCTTTGGTTTCTATGTCGTATTACGCTGTGCATCCGGTGACGGAATTTGGTGACGGGGTAGTCTCGTCCGAATTTGTTGGATTAGCCCGAACCTACCAGGAGTCCAAAAGAGGTTATCCTCAGATATATTTGACGGGTGCGGCTGGAAATCTCGGAATCGGGAAATACTTTAACAATTCGGAGGGGCTTCGTTTTACGTTGGCGGCACGGATATCGATGGCCATTGACGAGGCTTTGGCTGCCGAAGTGAAGCAGCCGATCGATAAGCGCCATTTCAAATGGAAAACCGCTGAGGTGTATTTGCCATTGGCGGAGCATATGAATAGGGAAAATCTGGAGGAGATTGCAGCAGGTATCCGTTTGGATCCCGAATTGCCTTATTTGCGGGCGGTCTCTTGTCTGGCCTGGTGGGAGCGGGTTCACATGAATCCGTACGTGCGGATCAGCGCACTTCATGTGGGTAATGTTCGATTGCTGAGTCTGCCGGGCGAACCTTTTGTGGAATACCAACTCATGGCGCAGGAATTTTTTCCACAGTTCCAGGTTGCCACCGCCGGTTATGAAGAATTTGGCATGGGGTATATTGGGACCAGCGAAGCTTACAGCCAGGGGGGATATGAAACGTCCAAAATGGCGACGATGGTGGGACCTCAGGCCGAAGCAGCTATGGTCAGGGGGATCAAGGCTGTGTTGGAGTAAATCAGGTGCGCTGTCATTTGTATTAATCCAATTTTAGGAGCATATGCAGCTTAAGATCCTGATTATGGATCAGATCGGGTAAGCTGAACGGTATTATTTACCCGGGACCGGGGCTTTATTTTGCCCGTGTCAAACCGCGCATCTTGCCATTGGCTATGCGTTTTCGTGGGCCTGCCTGGTGTTGAATTTTAATTTTTAAGACAACAAAGGTAGGTCCATACGATAAACAGAATCTGCAGGGGTATCCGAAACCACAAATACGTTAAGCCGGGACCTTCAAAACTTCCTGTCTGATAATCGATGTTGTGTGCGGCAGCATAAATATTAGCGGGTAAGATTAGGATAAAAAACCCAATCAACAACCAGGCGGTGGTCCAACGCCATCGCGGAACCAAAATCCCGACTGCTGCGGCTATCTCCAGAATTCCGGTTGAGGCAATAATAGCCTGTTTAAAAGGGACAAAGTCTGGTAACATCATGGCCATCCAGTCCGGATATAGAAAGTGTCCTAAGGCCGTGAAGATCAGCATGACCGACATGGCGATCCGTCCTGATCGGGCGTATAGCCATGTACCGTGGACGAATTTATAAATGATGAGGGTCAGGGTCCAAGCAGATAATAATACGATTAGTGGTTTCATAAGTTCTTTTGGATCAAAGGTAAAAGCCCATCGGCTGCGAGTCAATGAACCTCGGTTAATAAATCCGCCGTCGAATCCTGCTCAAAGCCTGGGGTGTGATTCCAATGTAGGACGCAATGTACTTGAGGGGAATATTCTGGATAAGGTCGGGTTGGTCGGTTAGCAGATTGAGGTACCGCTGTTCGGCCGTTTCACTGAGTAGGGATAATTCGCGTTTCGATTTTTTAAGAAAAAGATCCTCGGCAGAAAGTCGCCCAATCGTTTGGCCGATATCCGAATCGCTGTAGATGGTTTGCAGATCCTCATAATGGATTCGCCAAAGTACCGTGGGACTCAGCGTTTCTACCCGGTAGGTAGATGGGCGCCGGGTGAGGAAGGAATCATAGGCGCTGACAAATTGCCCCTCAAACGTAAAGGAAAAAGTCAGGTCATTTTCTTCCCGCGGAATGTAAAACCTGATAATACCATTTTGGATAAAAGACAGGTAGTCCTCCGTCTGCCCCTCTTCCAGGATCTGATGTTTGTTGGGGTATTCCTCGCGGACCAAATGGGCCGAAAATATCCGCCAGTCTTCGTCCGTCAATTGGACACTTTGTTCAAAAAATTGCCTTATTCTTTCCATTGGACGAAAGGATTTTACCATATTATTCGTATTCCATACAACCCCGTCATATCGATCACGAACTTAACGCCCGGTGCACCAGGTAACCGAAAATATTGCATTTTTTCAACGAGTTGATCTGGATTGCAGTGCCCGAAATTAATGATAAAATAGGTAGAAAGTTCCCATTCCCATAGCGACGATGTGGTAAAGTACCCATCCTGGTTGTTAAAAAGTAAACGGTCCGATATCATTCTTTTCAACACGAATTCCCATTCTCCATTTTCTTTTGGAAAAAGAATAAATTGCTTCGTCATCAGGATGGTCGTACCATACCTTGTTTTTTGATCAAAAAGATCGGAAAAGATAAAAAATCAGGGTAAGATAGGACTTCAAAGATTCCAATGAGTACCGGGTTAAATCATCTCATATTCAGTTAAACGATCCTGTATGTTTTATGGTAGGTGCCCAAACTGTCCAAATTAATATTCGGTAATATACTCATGGATTGGGTTTGAAACCTCGAACTTTCAAATGGCTTTTCATGGAATCCGTAGTACCCATGCAAAGTGATTCAATTCTCCTTTTTGTAAATCTCCTTATATTTACCATTCGATAATTTTCGATACCATGAATTTTAAAATTAGTGCCATGCCTGTTCATTATCTCGTCTGGATGCTGATCGGCGCAGCATTTTTTTCCGTAGAGGAGGTGTATTCACAGCAACAAGCCGTCCAGCTTTTTGCCCATCGGGGCGGGGCCCACGAACAAGATGAAAATACACTCCAGGCTTTTCAAAACAGTTACGATCAGGGAATCCGGGGTTATGAGACCGACGTAAGGATGACCAAAGACGGTGACTTGGTGTTGTTTCATGATGGTTCCCTGGATCGGATCACAGGACATCAGGGAAGCATAGAGGAAATGAATGCTTCGGAAATACGAAAAATCAAGACTAAAAAAGGAAATCCCATCCTTTTTCTGGATGAGTTTTTGGAATATTTGGAAGATAAGCCGGGCGTTTATCTCGAACTGGAAATGAAAACCAGTCCGGAGATTTATCCCCGGCCCGTGTTGGAGAAATACTGTGATAAATTATACCAGGCGGCCGCGGCGCGCAAACCGGAAGGATCCACTTACCTGTTCACATCTTTTGACAAACGTCCTTTGCGATACCTCAAAGCCACTTATCCCGATGCGGATATGTTGTTCATCACCTCGAGGCCGCTCACTGATGAGGTAGTGCAGGAAACGCTGGAGCTGGGACTCCAAAGAGTGGGCTGTAACATAAGTGGCACGAGCAGGAAAATGGTCGATGCGGCACATGAGGCTGGTTTACAGGTCAGCCTGTGGCCCGGCCACTCGGTCGAGGATTTCTTACTTGGAATTTACCTGGGCAGTGATTACCTCTGCTCTGATGTTCCCGTGGAAGTACTCCAATTTATGCAATCAAAAATGCCCTGGGTTAACATTAAATAAAAGGGGGGAAATGGGGATTGATCACCTTTCCTGGCCACAGATTTGCTTTGAACTTATTTTATCAAAATTTTACCTGCCATGAAGTACCTGTTCATATTAAGTTTCCTGTTGCATTTTTCCTTGCCGGGTCACACCCAAACCACACAAGTATTAGCGTCCGTGGATTCCAATTTTCACATTTACCTGGCCCTGGGCCAATCAAACATGGCAGGGCGTGGCGAAGTAACGGATAAATATGCGACGATGGGGCACGATAGGGTCTGGATGATGGACCAGAACGAAGAATGGGTCATGGCCCGGCATCCGGTTCATTTTGATAAACCGGCCGTTGTGGGGGTGGGACCCTCGTTGTCGTTTGGCATATTTATGGCTAAAAAACAAAAGGGTAAACGGATAGGGCTGGTCCCGTGCGCTGTGGGGGGAACCTCGATCCAACATTGGAAGCCGGGGGCATACGACGATCGGACGGATACCCATCCCTGGGATGACGCTGAAAAACGGATCCGGGAAGCCATGAAAAGCGGGGTAGTAAAGGGGGTGATCTGGCATCAGGGGGAATCCGATACGAGCCCCGATCGGGCAGCCCGATACCTCGATGATTTGAAAGATCTGATTCATCGGCTTCGCAAGTTGACGGGTAATCCTCATTTGCCCGTAGTGGTCGGTGAACTCGGGCAATACAGACCTGTTTATCAATCGATCAACACGGTGCTCGCACAAGTGCCGGATGCGATTCCATATACCGCTGTGGCTCCTTCCAAAAGGCTGAAAGCAATGAGCGATGGGACCCACCTGGATTCCAAATCTGCCCATAAAATGGGTCTTCGAATGGCCAAACAAATGAGGCGATTACAGAAGGCGATCCGCAAATAAAAATAACTCATGATCACTTTATCCGTATCAATTGAAAAAAATCCACATTTTCCAGTTAATATTACTTGATATAAAGAATTTTTGTGTAAATTCGGTAACGTTACCGTCTAATTAGCTATAAAATTAACCTATTTTCGATGCAACAACGACGTAAATTCATAAAAACGATGGGCTTAACTACCGCAGCAATCGGGGCGATGCCCTATATTTTAAAAGGGCAGGGCTCCCAAATTCCTGCAGATGGGAAACGTGTTGGGATTATTGGGTTGGATACCTCTCACAGCATCGCTTTTACACGCGCGATGAACGAACAGGATCATCCCGAATTATTGGGTTATAAGGTTACCGCGGCTTATCCTCATGGAAGTCTGGACATTGAATCCAGTGTGTCCCGGATACCGGGATATATCGAGGATATTCAAAATATGGGTGTAAAGGTGGTGGATTCCATCGATGCCTTGTTGGATGAAGTGGACGTGGTCCTGCTTGAGACCAACGATGGTCGCCGTCATCTCGAACAGGTACTGCCCGTTCTCAAAGCAGGCAAACGGGTTTTTATCGACAAACCCGTAGCAGCTTCGCTCGAAGATACGCTGAAGATATACGAAGCTTCCAAAGAATATAATATTCCCTTGTTTTCAAGTTCTTCTTTGCGGTATATCAAAGGAGCGAAGGAAGCGAGGAACGGCGAATTGGGAAAAGTGATGGGAGCGACCACCTGGAGTCCCGCGTCGCTTGAGAAAACCCATCCGGACATGTACTGGTACGGGATCCACGGTGTCGAGGCATTATTTACAGTCATGGGGACCGGATGTAAGGAAGTCTACCGGGTGCACACTGATGGATGCGATGTCATCACAGGCGTGTGGGAAGATGGAAAGGTCGGATTGTTCCGCGGTCAAAGAGATGGAAAATTGGGGTACGGGGGCCATGTATACGGTGAGACCAAAAGCATCGATCTGGGGCCTTATCAGGGATATTTGCCCTTGTTGATTGACATTGCCAAATATTTTGAAACCGGAGAAATGCCGGTGACACCGGAGGAAACCATCGAGATATTTGCATTTATGTCAGCTGCTGATGTGAGCAAGAAGAAGAAAGGTAAAGCGGTTTCGTTGGATAAAGTGATTAAAAAAGCGCGGTAATGATGGGAACGAATCGCACTCCGACCACATATTCCGGAAGAATGTTCCTTCCGTCGATCACATTCGCAATGGCGGCTTTGTTTATGTTGGCCTGCAATTCCAACCGACCGGCCGACCATACGGATGAATCGAATGAGGAAGAATCTGAGTGGATAATCCTTTTCGACGGAACTTCACTGGATCAGTGGAGAACGTTAGGAAGCGATTCGGTATTTACTTCGTTTTGGAAAATCGAAGATGGAATTCTGAAAAAAATCGACCGGGGGAAGGTTCCGGAGCGGGCGGACGGTCAACCACTTCAGGGCGGTGATTTGATGACCAAAGAAGCGTTTGACAATTACGAGCTGTATTGGGAATGGGCATTGTTTGAAGATGGAAACAGTGGTTTGAAATACAACGTATCTGAAGAAATGTCCATGTCGCGGGGATCCCGCCATTCTGCGCTCGGATTTGAGTATCAAATGATCGATGATGATTCCGAAAAATACAGCGACCTCAATCCGGAACAATTTTCGGGAGCGCTATATGATTTATTACCAGTTCAGGGGGTTACCAGCCTCCAGCCGTATGGAGAATTTAATACGAGCCGGATCAGGGTCGAAGGGGATATGGTCACGCATTGGCTCAATGGGGACAAGGTACTGACGTACCGGTTTGGTTCAGACGTGTTGGTTTCGGCCTATGAAGATAGTAAGTTTGCGGATATCCCGGGGTTTATCGATAAACGCAAAGGGCATATTGTCCTACAGGATCACATTACCGAAGCGTGGTTTCGGGACATTCGGATCAAAAAACTTTAACTTTCCTAACGATATAAAACCAAGTCGAAATGAAGAACAACAGAAGAGACTTCCTGAAATTGACCAGTCTGGCGGGAGCAGGCTTTGTCGGAACCTCCTTTCTGGCGGGGTGCCAGGATACGAAAACGGACAACACCGCTAAGGCAGACGTGGTCAAACTGGCTGAACGATCCTACACCCAGCACTTTAACATGTCTGGATTTGCCGCTGAACCCATTCCCACCGTTCGCATTGGCTTTGTCGGCCTGGGGAACAGAGGACCGGGTGCAGTTCGTAGGATTAGTTATCTGGACGGGGTGGAGATTAAAGCACTGTGCGATATCCGCCCGGAGAAAGCTCAAGCGGCAGCCAAAATTCTCGAAGGGACGAAACACAATCCCGATTTGTACACCGCCGGGCCTGACGATTGGAAAAACATGTGCGATAGGGATGATTTGGACTTGATATACATCGCAACCCCCTGGGATCTCCACACCCCCATGGCCGTTTACGCCATGGAACAAGGCAAACACGCTGCATCTGAGGTGCCCGTGGCCACTACTCTGGAGGAATGCTGGCAATTGGTCGAGACATCGGAGCGAACCCGGAAGCACTGCGTTATTTTGGAAAATTGCTGTTATGACTTTTTCGAACTGTTGACCCTGAATATGGCCCGACAGGGGTTTTTTGGTGAAATTATCCACGCTGAGGGGGCTTATATTCACGATATACTCGAAGGCGGTTTTTCGAAAACCAAAAACTACAACAACTGGAGGTTGCGTCAAAATATGAAACGTAACGGAAACTTGTATCCCACGCATGGATTGGGGCCGGTCTGTCAGATCATGAACATCAACCGTGGGGACAGAATGGAATACCTGACATCGACATCCACCGAAGATTTTATGATGGGAAAAATGGCGGATTCCCTGGCGGGTGAGGATGATTACTACGCCGAGTTTGCCGGGCAGAAATTCCGTGGAAACATGAATACCTCTGTCGTCAAAACGAACAAGGGCAAGACCATCATGATCCAACACGATACCACCTCGCCGCGACCGTATTCCCGGATCCACCTGGTGAGTGGAACGAAAGGCGTGGCCCGTAAATGGCCACTACCGGGAAAGATCGCGAATAGCCACAAAGGGTGGTTTGATGAGGAACAAATGAAAGAAATCGAAAACGAATACACCCCCGAGTTTGTCCGGGAGCTGGGTGATCTGGCTAGGAAAGCTGGTGGACACGGTGGAATGGACTTTCTGATGGACTGGCGGCTGATCGATTGCCTGCGTAACGGGCTTCCGATGGATATGGATGTGTACGATGCCGCATTGTGGAGTTCGATATTACCACTGAGCGAATGGTCTACCGAGAACAGGTCATCTCCTATTGACGTGCCTGATTTTACCGGTGGCTCCTGGAAAACGAATACGCCGGTCGATATTTCTCTGAAAAATGGTGTGTCAACCCAAATCGCAATTCCGGGCTAATTTCCGGAAAAAGTCAAATTATACGTAAGTTTAACTTTTAAAATACTTTATAATGAAACAGGACAATATTGGAAGAAGAAAATTTATTAAAAATACGGTTGCTGCCTCGGCTGCTATTTCAGTAGGAGGGGTGTTGTCCGGGTTTTCACCCAAATCTTACCGGAATATTGTGGGCGCTAACGAGCAGTTTCGCGTGGGTGTTATGGGAGTAAATAGCCGGGGTCTGGCACTGGCCCGAAATTTTGCGTTGCAACCCAACGCGCAAGTGGTATACATCTCCGATGTGGATAGTAGGGCTCAGGCTAAATGTGTGGAGGAGGTAGCTAAAATACAAAATTCAAAACCGGAGGGCATTCCTGATTTTCGAAATGCACTCGAGAAAAATGATATGGATGTCATGGTGATCGCTACGCCGGACCATTGGCACGCACCTGCAGCCATCATGGCTACCCACGCCGGAAAACACGTTTACCTGGAGAAACCCGCAAGTCACAGTCCACAAGAAGGGGAATGGCTGGTCGAAGTTCAGAAAAAGTACGGGAACGTCATTCAGATGGGCAACCAGCGTAGATCGTGGCCCAACGTGAAAGAGGCCATCCAGGCGGTGCACGATGGTGTCATCGGACGGGTCTATTTCGCAAAAGGGTGGTACACCAATAACAGAGCATCGATCGGAAATGGCAAGCAAGTTCCGGTTCCGGACTGGCTGGATTACGAATTGTGGCAGGGACCTGCTCCTCGTGAACCTTATCGCGACAATGTTATTCATTATAATTGGCACTGGTTTTGGAATTGGGGAACCGGGGAGGCGCTCAACAATGGAACCCATATGGTGGATTTGATGAGATGGGGACTCCAAGTGGATTATCCGACTCTGGTGAATTCAGCCGGTGGGCGATATCGCTACAACGACGATTGGGAAACGCCGGATACACAGGTTATCAATCTCGAGTTTGGTGATAAAGCCTCAATGACTTGGGAGGGTCGTAGTTGCAATGGCCGACACGTGGAAGGTTCCAGCGTAGGGGTTGTTTTCTATGGAGAAGAAGGATCGCTCATGATCGGTGGCGGAAATGCATACACGATCTACGATTTGCAAAACAACATAGTCAAGGAAGTGGTCAACGATGTCAAAGTCGATGCACGGAACAGAGCCAACCCGTCGCAAATGCTTGACGCGATGCATTTCCAAAACTTTTTTGATGGAATCAAATCCGGGGCGCCGCTGGCTGCAGATATTGAAAGTGGACATATCAGTACTTTGCTGTGTCAACTCGGTAATATCGCCGTAAGACGTCAGGAAACCCTCCATACCGATCCAACCAATGGTCGAATTAAAAAGAACAAAAAGGCTATGAAGCTTTGGTCACGGGATTATGAAAAAGGGTGGAAACCTACTATTTAACAATTAAAAAATAAAGTCAATACAAAAAATGGAAATTTATATTGCAGAAAATCATCAGGAGTTGGGACAAAAAGCTGGTGAGTTTGGAGCCCGGGCTTTGAAGGATGCGATCGATAAAAACGGTAGCGCTAACATCATATTGGCTACGGGAACTAGCCAATTTGAAACGATGGCTACGCTGCTCGCAGATAAAGACATCGATTGGTCGAAAGTGGTTATGTTTCATCTGGATGAGTACATCGGGTTGCCTGTCACACACAAGGCCAGTTTTAGAAAATACCTGAAAGACCGGTTTTTGGCCCAGGTCCCCGAAATTAAGGCTTATCACCTGATCGATGGAGAAAAGGATCCGGAAGAGGAATGCAAACGATTGAATGATTTGATCGAACGGCACCCCATTGACGTGGCCTTTGTCGGCATCGGTGAAAATGCGCACCTGGCTTTTAACGATCCACCTGCAGATTTTGAAACCACCGATCCCTATATCGTGGTAGAACTTGACGAAGCCTGTCGGATGCAACAAATGGGAGAAGGATGGTTCCCTTCGTTGGATGATGTTCCGGGAAGAGCGATATCGATGTCCGTGAATCAAATCATGCAGAGCGACGTGATCGTCTGCAGTGTGCCGGACGAACGCAAAGCGGATGCTGTAGCCCGAACGCTAACCGGCCCTGTGACGCCTGATGTTCCAGCCAGTATCTTGCAAAACCACAAGAACTGTCATATGTACCTGGATAAGGCTTCAGCAAAAATTTATGCTGAACAGGTCAGTACTTAAAACGAGGTTTTCTATATGAACAATGCAACTTTCCTGATCCATGGAGGAACAGTACTGACGTCGCACAGGCAGATACCCGGCGGGGCCGTACTCGTGGTCGATGGGGTAATCAAGGAGATCCTCGAACCCGGGAGCCCCTTGCCTGATGTGCCTGGAATCGATGCGAAAGGCCAGTATATTTCTCCTGGTTTTATCGATATACATATTCATGGAGGAGGGGATAGTGACTTTATGGAAGGGACGGTCGATGCCTATCTGACCATCGCCCGGACCCACGCCAAATACGGTACCACGGGAATGTTCCCAACAACGCTTTCCGGAAAGTGGGAGGATTTTATTAAGACTCTGGATGCCTACGAAGAAGCCGAGGAGACCAATACCGACGGAGCTGAATTTCTGGGATTGCACATCGAGGGGCCTTACCTGGCGATGAGCCAAAAAGGCGCTCAGGATCCGCGGTACATCCGCAATCCGGTGCCGGAGGAATACGA
>CALGAA010000028.1 GCA_937952445.1 uncultured Bacteroidota bacterium
AGGCACGGTTTGACCTTTTTCAATTCCCACTGAATGCCATTCTCAAATTGCATTTCCTGACTTTCACCGTCTGCCAGACCTTCCTGAGGGGTGCTCGACCGGACGGCTTTGGAAACGTGAGCTGAGCCCGAATAATTTTTTTGTACCAATTCGATTCCCTGTGCATCGGACCGTAAATCGAAAGGGGGAAAAGCGCCCAGAAATCCATCGAAAACGAAACCCGTATCCCGGTTTATAATAACCCGAACCCAATGGCCGGGCAACTCATAGCCCTCATTGACTTCCATTGATACCGGTCTGGTCCCCGGGTTGATGTCGACCACTCTGGCCGGGCTACCGTAATAATACCGATTTTTTACCTGACCTGGCGATTGCGGATCGTCAATCATCGTAACCCCGTGCATTTCCCATACATACAGCGTATCGTTCAATCTGTATTCGGGCTTTTGGGCCTGCACATGAAATATACCGGTCAAAATCAGGATCATCCCATAAATGCATCGTTCCATTTCAATTCAGTTGGTGAACATTTCGGTATCAAAACCCGATATGTTCCCTATTTATTTTAAGTCCTGATTTGAATATTTATGAAGCGTTTGTTTCTATGGAGATCGGTTTAAATACAGGACATTTCTTTGTCATGGGAACGCGTCCAATCCTCAGGGTTCCACCCTTCTGTCATCATTCAAACCCACCCTCAATTTTAGCAACCCAATCGTTCCACACCCAAATCGAATAAACACCCAAAACATCATCCCAATCCAGGTGGCCTGAATTGATTCGGTCACTTGTTTCGAAACTTTGATTTTCTCCAAATGTTACCTACCTTTCCGCCGTCAAACATACCGGATATGAAAAAGTGTTTATTAATGATATTGGATGGTTGGGGCATCGGTCCGGATCCCGACAGATCGGCGATCGCACAGGCCCGGACACCATACATGGACTCCCTGTATCACAAGTATCCCACAGCAAGATTGGTTACGTATGGGGAAGAAGTAGGACTGCCCGAAGGTCAAATGGGAAATTCCGAAGTGGGCCATATGAACATCGGAGCAGGCCGGATCGTATATCAGGAACTGGCGAGAATCAACAGAGCGGTGGCTATGGGTGAATTCCCCAAAGAAAAAGCCATCCGTGACCTGATCGATTATAGCCGGCAAAACAATCAACCCGTACACCTGATGGGGTTGTTATCCGATGGGGGAGTTCATTCGCACATCGATCATTTTTTCGCTGCGATCGACGTTCTTTCGGAAGCCGGTGTGCAGGTATTTATCCATTGTTTCCTGGACGGCCGGGATACGGATCCCAAAGGAGGGGTTGGATATCTCACTCAACTTCGCGAACACATCGCCGGGAAAAATGTCCGTATTGCTTCCGTAATCGGCCGATATTATGCGATGGACCGGGATCATCGGTGGGACAGAGTGGCTGAAGCCTACCAACTCATGGTCCATGGGAAAGGTCAAATGGTCAAAGATCCGATTGCGGCTGTACGGGAATCCTACGAGGCCGGTACAACGGATGAATTCATCAAACCGATGGTGGTCATCGGGGAGGATGGAAAACCAATAGCCACCCTTGAGGATGGCAATGCCCTGCTTTTTATCAATTTCCGCACGGATCGGCCGAGGCAGATCGTGTCGGCGCTGACACAAACTTCCTATCCGGAGCAGAATATGAGTCCGCTGGATTTGTATACCGTCACCATGGCACGCTACGACCATACATTTACCGGAATCCACGTCGTATACGATAAAAACGACATCCAAAACACGCTGGGTGAGCACCTGGCTCGCCTGGGGAAAACCCAACTCCGGATTGCGGAAACGGAAAAATATCCGCACGTAACCTTCTTTTTCTCAGGAGGTCGGGAAGAGCCATTTGAAAACGAAAACAGGATCCTGGTTCATTCTCCAAAAGTAGCCACCTACGATTTACAGCCGGAGATGAGTGCACACGAAATCACCAAAAGTGTGATTGAAAACATCCAAACGGATCACCCGGATTTTATATGCCTCAATTTTGCAAACACTGACATGGTGGGCCATACGGGGGTATTCGAAGCTGCTGTAAAAGCAGCTGAAACGGTCGACGAATGTACACGACAGGTTGCCGAAGCGGCCCTGGATGCAGGGTATGCGATTTTGATCATCGCAGATCATGGCAATTCCGATTACATGATCAACGATGACGGAACTCCCAATACCGCCCATACCATGAACCCGGTGCCCCTCATATATCTGGATGAAAAACCAGCATTTGCGGAAGTATCTGACGGCAAATTGGGGGATATTGCGCCGACCATTCTCAAAATTATGGGTCTACCGATTCCGGATGAAATGACAGGGGATGTATTGGTGGGATAAATGTCGTTGGGGGTCAAAATATAGCTTCACGGGACTGTATTTGGTTCTGGTTGGAACAATGGTCGGGGGATGCATCGACGCTTCCACTTCGGAGGGATTTGAGACACCGCTCATCAGCCTCAACCAGGTGCTGGATTCCTGTTTTGCCCATGGCCTGGACAGCGTCCAAACCGTGACGAAGACATTGATTTTCAGCGACGAGGATCCTGAAACCAAAACCCTCACGAAATACAACATCCACAACGATCTCGACATTATCCGAAAATACGACGTAGCCACACCTCGCTGGGCGGATTTCGTCGAAACCACGCAGCGGGATAGCGCGGGGCTAATGGTCATCGACTATGCCATGACCAACAACAGGGCACCTGTTCGATCGATGCGTTTTATAAAAAAAGGAGATCAGATCACCGATGTAAAAATACATAGCCGGAAAAATTCCGTGATATCGTCACAAGATTTAAGAGTGGAATGGACGTTGAATGAGGGATACACCTTAACCAATGAATCCAAATTGATTTTTAGAAAACCTACCAAATTTACAATGAAAGTTAACTACTAGTTCACCAAATCAAAAATTCGGCGAACCATATGTGGGCGAACCAAATGTGACAATCAGTGAAATTTTTATAAATTTACTTTATCAAATCAATATAATTGTAATAAACGATCATGAGCATAGTTGAATTAAGAGTTCCCACCATCGGAGAATCGATTACAGAAGTCACTTTGTCAACGTGGTTAAAAGCGGACGGAGATTATGTGGAGATGGATGAGCCGATTTGTGAATTTGAATCGGATAAAGCCACCCTTGAATTCCCTTCTGAAGCAAGTGGCAAATTGATACACGTGGCCTCCGAGGATGAAGATTTGGAGATTGGAGCACTCGTGGCGAAGATCGATACCTCCGTTGAAAAGCCAGCAGATGGTGGTTCGGAAGACACCTCCGGCCCGCAAGCGGAGGAATCTTCACAGCCTCAACCCGATTCAACGGACGAGGAGAAAGAACCGGAAACTGAAAAAACAACGTATGCCTCTGGTCACCCCTCCCCTGCCGCTCAGAAAATCTTAGACGAGAAAAACATTGATCCGGCCACAGTCACCGGTACCGGAAAAGACGGCCGTATTACCAAAGAAGATGCCCTTGCCGCAGAGAAATCATCCCCGGCACCTGAAAAGTCGACCGATCAGCCCGAACAGACCCAGGCTCCGGCACCGACAGCAGCATTTTCGAGGGAAGAACGGGCGGAAAAAATGTCGCGAATGCGTCGAACCATTGCCCGTCGTTTGGTTTCCGCCAAAAACAATACGGCGATGTTGACCACGTTCAACGAAGCTGATATGTCGGAAATCATGAAACTTCGAAAGACCTATCAGGATAAATTTGTGGAAAAATACGGGATCAAATTGGGCTTTATGTCCCTTTTCGCCAAAGCGTGTGCCATAGCTTTGCAGGAAATGCCCGATGTGAATGCGAAAATTGATGATGACCACCTGGTTTATCATGACTACGTGGATATTTCCATTGCTATTTCCACGCCCAACGGACTGGTGGTTCCACCGGTGCGCAACGTGGAGTCCCTCCAATTCCACGAGATTGAATATAAAATCAAGGAACTGGCAGAAAAAGCACGGGACAACAAACTGAGCCTCGAAGAAATGACGGGCGGAACGTTTACCATCACAAACGGTGGTATTTTCGGCTCACTGTTGAGTACGCCCATTCTCAACGAACCTCAATCGGCCATTCTGGGCATGCACAACATTGTACAGCGTCCCGTGGCGGTGGATGGTGAGGTACAAATCAGGCCGATGATGTACCTGGCTTTGTCCTACGATCACCGGGTGATCGATGGTAGTACGTCGGTGACTTTCCTGGTACGGGTCAAGGAACTGCTCGAGAATCCTACGATGTTGTTGATGGGATTGTAGGTTGAAATTGCGTCACTGCCGTCGAAAAACGATCGTATCCCGGTCAACCCGGGGCAACCTATACCCCCCGGTATCGACCTCAATCCCTGGATGATCCTTAGCTAATGAGGCGACAGATTCTGGTGAAAAACCGGATTGGAAAGTAAAAACCTTACGAAGCGCGGGCCATTCCCTCAATGCCTCTGTTCCGGACTCTCCAAATTGGGCCCCGGTCAGATTCAGAACCTGTACATCAGCTAATGCAGATAACTTGTTCAA
>CALGAA010000029.1 GCA_937952445.1 uncultured Bacteroidota bacterium
TAATGGTGGTAGAATACCAGGGCACATCGCCATATTTCTCCACCAATTGAAAATAAAACCACGCCTTAAAAAAATGTGCTTCTCCCAGGGTATGTTTGTATTCGACAAAAGGATCTTCACACTTCTGGTAATTATCAAAAAAGATGTTGATGCTCCTAATGTCATTCCATTGACTGGTCCATGTACCCGTATTCAGCTGAACATTCCCGTCGAGAATGGGTTTTGGAGTTCGACCCTGAGTCATGTTGTCTGAAAAAGACTCATAATAATACGGAATGCTAAAGACATCGCCGGCTGCAGTCGGAAATTTTGCATAATACTTGATGATATAATTTTCCAGGTCAATTGCAGTTTTCCAATAACTGCTTTGACCGATTTCGTCCAATGGAGGTCGATCGAGGAAATCTTCGCATGACAATAGAAATGGAATAACGCCAATTATTAGTAATAACTTTCTCATTGTATTCATGATATTTACTTTAAAATGCCTTGATATTTTAATACTGAACAGTCAGCCCAAAGGTGAAGCCTCTGCCAACGCCATAGGTGGTACCTAAGGTATAAAACCCTGTTACGGCTACAGGATCAACCCCTTTAGGCATATGCGAGAATGTTAACAAGTTGTCGCCGGTTAAATGCATTCTTACTTTAGACAATCCTAATCTGGAAATTGCCCTTTCGGGAAGATTATATCCTATCTGTACATACTGTAACCTCATAAATGCACCATTAAGGAGGTACCGAGTGCTCACTTGTCGATTTTTTGGATTCTCCACGCTGCTTAAATAAGGTCTGGGAAGCCAGGCATCGAGATTGATGTTTTTATCCCCCTCATACAAACCTGTATATTTATCACCCGGCTGATCTCTATAATAATCAAGATGAATGTCATTAATAGCCGACCATGTTTGAGTGAGGAATCCAAAATATGCCTGAGATCCATAACCGGTTAAATGGTGATCCAGATCTCTTTTTCCAACCCCTCTCCACAGCATTGAAAAATCAAACCCTCTATAGCTGATATTACCAGATATCCCAAATTGATAACGGGACGATCTATTGCCGATGATTTTCAGGTCACCGTGATTGTCAAGAGTCCTGTTTCCTTCGTTGATCCTACCATCCCCGTTCAGGTCTTCGTACTTTACGTCTCCTGGTCTCCAATTCCCATATATATGAGATTGACTTGCATGGTTTTCTATTTCTTCTTCACTTTGAAACAAACCGTTAGATTCGTATCCCCAAATCTCTCCCGCTACTTTACCTACATACCAGGAATCAATTAAGTTATTCGGATTATTATATTTGGTTATCTTGGTATGATTGTCGTATATGTTCAGGTTGACACCATAGGAAAGATCGTTTGACACTCTCTGCTTCCATCCCAATTCCAATTCCCAACCGCGGGTTTGCAGAGAGGCATTGTTGGTACTGGGCACCGAAACTCCGAGTACTCCGGGCTTTTGCTCAGAAGGACCAATCATATCTGTCGTATTTCTCTCAAACAAGTCTAATCCGAGGGTTAAACGATGATCTAAAAATGCCATATCCACCCCTAAATTCTTTGTAGTCACAGTTTCCCAGGTCAGTCCGGGACTTGCAATGGAAGGCGTCCCGGTATACCCAAACGGAAAATCACCATTATATTGGAATAACCAATTTACTGTAGCCGAGTTGATGGGTATCAATTCCAAATCAGAGTAGGGGGAAACATTCTGATTACCTAATGCACCCCAGGAACCTCTAAGCTTTAAACTATTGATATATGGATAAATCGGCTCCCAAAAAATCTCTCTACTGGGCATCCAACCTACTGAAGCAGAGGGAAACAATCCCCATCGGCTACCTTCAGCAAATCGGGATGTTCCATCGTATCGAATATTACTTTCAAAAAGATACTTCTCTTTATAATTGTAGTTGAACCTGCCAAAATAACCCTGTGTTGCCCAGTGGTTTAATGCATCTGTAGCTGTCAGGGCTCCTATTGCTGTACTCAGAGAAGGCACATCTTGAACCAACAGATCATTTTGTTTGGCAAACATATAACGGGACGCATCATATTCAAATTGCAATCCGGCGAGCACGCCAAAATTATGCCCGGACACCAGATTTGCCTCATACGATGAATATACATTCGTCGTCCAATAATAGTCACTATTATGCTTGGCCAAAAATCCATTTACATTCTCGTGGTAAGCAACTGTGTTGTCAACCAAATAATACGGTATTCTTTTGATCACGTCAGTCTCATACCTGTCATATGTCCGATATGTATAATCCGCATTTATCGACCATCCTTTGACAGGATTTATTGTGGTATAAAAAGTATATTGTTGAGTATTGTTGGTAAACGAGTTTACCCCACCGTTCTGCATGGACTCCATCAGATTGCGAAAATTGCCCATAAAGTTGTTAATATTCCCATTGCCATCATAAAGTGCATTGGTAGGCGGGGCTTGAAATACAGTTTTAAAAAAGTCCAGGTAATCCGAGCTTCCATTATCATAGTTTAGGTTTGGTCGGACTTTGGATGATTTTGTAAAACGCGTTTCAATTGTGAAATCCCACCAGTCCGTAATCGATGATGTGATTCTACCTGAAAAGTTTAATCTTTTAAAAGTATCGTCGGTATGTTTGATATAACTGTTCTCTTCAGTATGACCAGCAGAAAAATAATACAGCAATCTGTCTGTTCCCCCATCAATTGAAAAATTATGCTTTTGATTTAGAGCACTTCCAAAGTAAATGTCAAACCAGTCATAATTCGCATGGGCATCCCATTTCGTACCCCACGATCCGTCATTCAACGGGACCGTTTCAAAATGTGTGGAGCCTTCCGGCATAAATTGCTTTAGATAGTTCCAATCCTCATTTTGATATGCAATAATCCGGTCGACAACTTCATTTCTATAATATCGTGCCCCAGTATTCTGGGCTGCCTCATTATGCACGCGAGCAAACGTATATGAGTCTAACATTTTAGGTAATTCCATAGGATTATTGAGGGTGACACTACCACTGTACGTAGCAGACAGCTCTCGTTTCGTCCCGGATTTGGTAGTAATAAGAATTACACCGTTAGAAGCACGTGCACCGTAAATTGCTGCTGAAGCAGCATCTTTCAAAATGGAGATTGATTCAATATCTTCAGGGTTGAGGTCGTCCATTTTCCCTGGAATACCATTCACAACAATTAACGGAGAAGTACCACTTAGTGAACTCATACCCCGAATATCGATATCCATCTGTGCACCGGGAGCAAAACCCGTTTTTGAAACACCAAGATCTACACCCGAAGATTGCCCTTGTAACAATTGCGAAACCGAAGAAGCAGAACGACTGTGTAAATAATCATCTGAGATAGTCGTTATGGCACCGGTGACATTCACTTTTTTCTGTGTTCCATATCCAACTACTACTACTTCATCAAGGAGTTGGGAATCAGACAGCATGATAATCTCCAAATTTGAACTTCCCTGAACAGCAATTTCTTGCGTTTGATATCCTATATATGAGACCACCAATACCGCATTTTCATCTAAATCCTCCAAATAGAAATTTCCGTCAAAATCGGTGGAGGTTCCTTTGTTACTGCCTTTTACCTGGATATTCACCCCGATCAACGGCTCGCCGTCTTCGTCAGTTACAGTACCGGAGACATCTATATTGTCTGGGGCCAGCCTTTGGGCATTTTCTATGATCCTGCTGAAATTATTATTTCCCTCCGATTGCTTTCGTCCTACGCTTACATTTCCGGAAGATTCTATCTTCTGAATCTGTCGCATTTTTCTTTCCAGCTTCCGGATATCCCGCCTGCCCCGGAAATCATCCCGGTAGATGACATAATATTTGGCACTGATGCTTTTATATTCCAGGCTGGTTTGCTCAATGATCATGGAAAGTGCGGATTCGAAATCAGACGGAAGTTCTCTTGCTGCATAATCTACTTTAATACCTTCCACAGTACCGGCATCGTAGGTGATGATGACCTGGTACCGTTCACTGATTTCCGAGAGTACTTCCGTCAGTTGTCGTTCGATGAGAACACTATGGTCGGCCCGCGTGACACCAGGGCTCCCGAGAAACAGGAGGAGAAACAAGGCTCCAGAACAGATACGGGTAAATGTTAGTTTCATAATTCAGATATTTATGGTATTTACTTGATTGTTAATTGATTTTCATTTAATTGTATATCCAGTTTGTAAATTGTCTTCAAGGCCTGAATGCAGCTCTCCAAATTATCATTGGGTACGCCGCCCACAAGCACCTTTTTGCCAACTTCCTCATTTTCAAGAAGGGTAGTGACGTTATACGTTTCTTCCAGAAGCTTCAGTGTTTCGTTTAGTGTGATGCTGTCCAGCAGGAGTACACCTTGTTTCCAGGAAGTGATTACTTCCGGTTTGTCCGGAATCTTTTGTTCCAAAATCTTTTCATCAACAGCAGAAAAACTGATCAAATCCCCTGGCTCCATCAACATTTTTCCAAGATCCGCCAGGTCGAGCTCGACACTTCCTTCATCTAAAAGAACTTCCGTCCTTTGGTTACGGCTGTTGACATTGAACTCCGTACCCAAAACCCTGATCGTGAGGTCCGGGGTGTTGACAATAAAAAATTCACCTGTCCGTGGCTTTTTGGCCACATAGAAATATCCTTCTCCCTCGATACGGACTGTCCTTGGGTCTTTACGGATATAGCTCAATGAAGAATTGGCATTCAGGAAAACCCTGCTTCCGTCCGACAATTCTATGTGCATACGTTCTCCGTATGGAGTTCGGTAAACCACTTCGCTGTTCTGGTATATAGAAAATAATCCTGCACCTGCCGCCAAAAGAAGAAGCACCGCCGCCGCGATTTTCAAGACAAAGACAGAGCGCCGGCGAGATTCCTGTGAAACTACTGCCGATCTTTGATCCAGCGAAGCCTCAAGTTTTTCCCAGGCTAAATCAACCGATTTGTCTGATAAGAATCTTTGCTTAAAAGGTATACCTTCTAAAAGTATTCTTGCCTCATCCATTGCCTCACGGTCTTCCGTAGAGAATACATAGCGATATTCCCACTTCTGAAAGCCCGGTCCGTCTTCTCCTTTTGCCCATTCCCTGAATTGGGGATCCTCCAGAAGATCTTTCACCTGTATTGGCTCTTTTTTATTCATAGATTCA
>CALGAA010000030.1 GCA_937952445.1 uncultured Bacteroidota bacterium
GCATGCTCGACCACGCGGGTGGACCCCCACCCCCCGCGCTTGCTTGCCGTCGTTAACAGAAACCCCGGAATACCCACTGGTCCGGGTGATCGTCTCGGTGGCGATATCATTGGTCGTCAATTTATTGTACACCGCCATATCGACGCCGAGCCGGTTGCCGAAAAATCGCATATCAAACCCTGCTTCAAATTCATTGACACTCAGAGGTCGCAGACTGCTATTGGGTACGATGGTTTGGTTGATCGTGCCAAGGGAGTAATTCCCGTATGTGTAATTGAGCAGGCCGTAAGTAAGATTGAGGCGGTAAGGATCCGTATCACCCCCTACGGCCGCATACGCCACGCGGAATTTTCCAAAATCAAACGCATTTGGCAAATTCAGCACCTCGGAGAATACAAAGCTGATGCCCGCAGAAGGATAAAAATAATTGTTGGATTCGGGGTTCAGGGTAGAAAACCAATCATTTCTTCCTGTGAGATTGAGATACAAAAAGTTTTTATATCCGAGCTCTGACGTAGCAAAAATGGAATTGATTCTGCGATTGTACACCTGCGTTTCCGTATTCTTATTCGACGTATTGTTCACGACGTGCAATTGCGGAATCACAAAGCCCAATCCTGTAATGTTGGTTGTGTAGCGATACTGGGACATCATATTTCCACCGAGGTTCACGGATAAATTGAAATCTGAATTCAGGGCCTTATCCATGCCGAGGAGCAATTCAAAGTTGCGTTCCCAGAAATTCATCCCCGTTTCGTCGATTTGTCCGTTTTGGCGGAAAGCCGTACCGTCGGGCCGAATGTTGTTGGCTTTGAATGTGTAATAATCCTGACCTGCTTTACCACGTACGAACAACCAATCGGTCAGATTCCACGTGGCATTGACCGAAGTAATAAATCGGTCCTTGGAGGTTTCGTTTCGCATCCGATTGACCACAAAGTATGGATTGGTGGCATTGAAATCCGTCCCCAACGTTTTTTCATGAAAATTTTCATCGTAACCCGGAGCCAGAGAGCTCGTCGGCATGTTGCTGTTCACATAAAGAATGGTAGCCGCCCCGTTGGACCTTCCCCCGATCACGTATCGATTGTTCACATTTTCGGTAATGTAGTCTGCGTGTGCGGAAATGGTTATCCGGTCTGTCACGCTTTGGTTGATCCCAAGGCTGATGTTGTTCCTGTTCATATTGGAATTTGAGATAATGCCCTGGTTCCGCATATCGGACAGTCCTACCCGGAAAGTCCCTTTGTCACCACCTCCGGAAAAAGAAACATTGCTGTGCAGGCTATGACCATTGCTGTAAAAATCATCCAGAACCTGGTCTTTGACATACGAATAGGGACGTTCTACACCGTCAAATTGGATGGTCGGAACCCCATCGTAGGGTTCACCCCAATGGTTTTGACCGTGATTGGCTGCATCCTGTACACTAGCCGGTCGTCGGTTCCCGTAACCTTGTCCGTATTCATCCTGCAATTCCCACAAGTAATACGGCACTTCGGTTGTCAGGCTGGAGTTGAACTCAATTCCCAGGCCCTTTTGGGATCGACCTGATTTGGTGGTAATGATGATGGCGCCGTTTTTAGCTCTTGATCCATAAAGAGCCGCGGCCGTCGCTCCTTTGAGCACGGTAATCTCCTCAATGTCATCCGGATTGATGCTGGAAATATTATCTCCCCAGTCCGGGTTTTCCCCTCCACCGGTTCCAAACTGCGTGTTGTCCATGGGCAGACCATTAATAATGTACAACGGTTGGTTGTCCCCTGCGATAGAGGTATTCCCCCGGATGGTTACCCGGCTCGAACCGCCGGGACCGGATCCGACCCCGGACACATTCACACCCGCAACCAATCCGGTGAGGGAATTGGCAAAATTATTTTCTCTGACTTTGGTAAATTGTTCTCCTTCCAGTTTGGTCACCGAATAACCAAGCGCTTTGGATTCTTTTCGAATTCCCAGTGCGGTCACGACGACTTCATCCAGGGTCTGGGCATCGGTTAATAAGACCACGTCGATTGTGGTACGGCCATCCACCTCGATTTCCTGGGTCTGGTAACCGATGTAGGAAAAAATCAAAGTGGCCTGTTCATTGATATCCTCAAGGATAAAACGCCCGTCAAAATCTGTCGAAGTTCCGCTCCCTTCCCCTTTCACCTGGACGTTGACCCCGATCAGAGGTTCCTGATCTTCATCTGTTACACTTCCCTGAATGGTGATTTGGCCCATCGCGGACCAGCCCGTTCCCAGTATAAAGAGAATGACCAGGGCCAGACTTTGAGGAAGCATGTTCCTCGTGGTCCACGGTAATCTGTTTTTTAGTTTCCTATTCATGTTTCATTTAATGTTTGATCCTAATTTTTTTTACACAAAATTTTTGATATGGAAATTTCATATCAGTATTTCCTTATTTAATACTAAATGGTTATAAAATTCAAGCACGCCTGTGCCGAATTTTCTGTATGTTCTTTAAATTTTTGTAGAAATTAAGTTTAACCCTATTGCTATTTGAAGGTTAAGATAGAGATAAAAACCGTAAATTTTGAATTCTACCAAATCCTATATGGTACAAATTTATGGATTGCAAAATATTCACCTCGATTTTTTTCTTTTATATTGTAATTTCACGCAGACCTCAATCAGACATTACTTTTCTTAAGGTCAGCCAGTTATGTATTAGCTTCAGCAAAATCCATCAAAATGAGATGGTCAAATGAGATATCAGAGGCCAAAAAACAGGATCTTCTTAACATCTATAAAGTACAATAAAATGTAAAAATAGTATCACCAGCTATTTTGTTGGAGAGCAGCGATTACGGAATAAATATTGTTGGTTTTGGATTGGAATCGAAATATTATTTTGATTTGGACAGTCAGGCTTTACGATCTCCCACCCCTACGGCCGGATTGGACATTCATTCTCCTCCAGCCATTGAATAAGATGTGAATCGAGCTGATGGATCTTCTGGTTGGTCTTTTGTCAAAATACCCCGGAGGGCAATCGGGAGCGATAATAAAACCGATTGCGCCATATGGTTTCATGCTTGCCTATCGTATAGGTAAGTCTCTGCCTCAACGCAGCATTGTTCTAAAATAATAATACCTGTTACCGATGCAGGCTGCGTTGAGAATATCAGGGTAAATCCCTTTGTTGGTTCGTTTTTGAGCGCTCAATCCAGTAAGCCTGTACGCCAGCAAATACGTGAGGAAAATTCCCCCGAGATATATTAATCTATAAATAAATATGTAACAAACTGATGATAACAAGGTTATAAACGGGGATATGGCAGCCTACCAGACCTGGTCCTTAGGTATGGTAGGCTTACCTAAGTCGCTGTTTCAGAAAGATTTCACGCCACGATTTCGCTGCGTTCGCTCCAGGAAAATAAGAGGTTTTTGAAGAAAGACGCTTGCGTTCGTTGCCTACCTTATGTACTAAGTTAGTTGCAGGTAGGTAATGGTGGAAAGAGCTGTCAGCTGTCCGTTTTCAGTTGTCGGCTGTGTGGGGATTTGTGGCGGGTTTGTGTGTGGTTTCACTTACACCCATCAGCCCTTCATGTGGTGCAAGATCCTAATCCGCGTTTATCTGCGAGATCTGATCTGCGCCCATCTGCGAGAAACCCATCCCCGCACCTCTGCAAGAAACCTCATCTGCAAGCTATCGGTCGATCCTACGGATCTTAATTATTTTTTCTAACCCTTAAACCCCCGATTGAAATCGGGGGCTATAATATCAGGTCGAGCCTACGGCTCTCGTTATTACCCAAAGCTGTCGAAACATACCACCAACTCTCAACTTACTGCCCTAAAAAAAACCATGCCGTCCCGACCGTAATTTGCCATTGATTTCAGGCTTTACAATCCGTTCTTGAATTTGCTCTGCGGTGCAAATTCAATTCATCCAGACGGACTTCTTGTTGTCCTGTGGGACAACTGGGTCGTAGGCTTGCAAATCCTTCTACTTTTGCCAGAGACCAGTCCCGCCCTTTTGACCAGTACCCTGCTCTGCAACACGCATCCCCTTCGTTCGTAATTCGTAATTTCACATTCGTCATTGATTACCCGGCTTGCAAATCCTTCTACTTTTGCCAGGAATCAGTTCCGCCCTATATTACCAGCAGACTGCCCTACAAACCCCACTACCGCCCACATTCGTAATTCGTAATTTCACATTCGTAATTGACTCCTCAATCCTTTTATCCTTTTATCAAATACGGGGGCCATTCATTCAAGTCCACATCCAGACGTTGACCCTCAGCCAGAAGTTGTTCCCGCAATTCGCTGTAAGGCACATCCTGAACCACCCCATTATGCTTCAGAGCAAGATCTGCAGCAACCG
>CALGAA010000031.1 GCA_937952445.1 uncultured Bacteroidota bacterium
TTCCATAGAAGTTCTTCCGGGATGATGGCCTCGTTGACCAGGGACTGGTACATCGCAAATACGTCGGACGCCTTTTGCGGTTCGTAAGTACACAGACTTCCGGGTGCGTGGAGCATCCCCGGAGGCACATCCCAGCCTGTGCCGGGATCAAGTCTGAAAGCCTGTGAGTAACTCGTGATTTTATTATCCCCTTTGGTAAAATTCACGAGACATTCCCTGATTTGATCTTTGGTGGTACCCGGTGCGATTCCGAAAAAAGTGTATGGAAAATCACCGCCGTGGTTGTTGACCTGGGGTGGGAAATAATACGCTTCCGGCTTCCCTTTTTGTCCTATTTTGGCAGCGTGCTCATCGTTGTGGTGGATGTGGTGAGGTAGTGGTCCCATGTTGTCAAAGAACTTGGAATACATGGGCCAGCTTTCGTATTTATCCCACAATCTGTCCCCGATAATCGCACCTTTCAATTCATCGATGACATCGCGGAGGGTGACCTGGCTGACTTTGCCGCCGTCTTCCACCACCACCATACTCAGACCTTCGTTTTCGCCGGTCAAAGGGCCATTTTGGGCCGGGGTGGTGGATGAAAACCACCGCTCGTCAATTCCACCGCGCTCACCGCCCAATACATAATAATCATCCGGATGCAGCTTTATCCGTCGCCCTGGTACACAAAAAGATCGTGGAACCCAGGTCGGAGCCAATCGAAGGATACCATTTCCCTGGTCAAGGGCTCGTTCTGCCAATTTTGCTTCGCTCATCTTGTTTCTCTGTTTTAAAAATTATGTGATCATTGTGGCCACCTACTTCAGGTTGACCGAAAATTTTAAATTGTATTCGTACGTTTCTCCGGGTTGCGCCAGGATTAATTTATCTTGTTCTTTGGCCGTTAACTGACCAATGGGATGGTTGGTGCCGGGTTCCAGACCTACGACATACTCGCGCAAGCCAAAATGCTGCCAGTTGGTCAAAGCAGGAAGTTGTTCTTTCTGCGCCGTGACGAGGACTTCCAAACCCAATCCCGGATTCACCAGCCCAAACTGATAGGTTCCATCCGTTTTTGCGGCAGGATCAATAAAAACAGCGGCTTCTCCTGTCCCCTGGTGAAGCTCGAGCACATCGGGACAGGTTTTAAAATCGTTGTCCGGGTTAAATATTTTTCGATCCATATCGCTGTTGCGGGATTCCCAGTCTCCGTCCCATATGATCCGGGTATCCCGGTCCACCAAAGGCCATCCAAAGTTCAGATGATAGAGCAACATGTGAGGTGTAGGTTGATTGCCCACGTTGCGCACGATGTCGTGTACTTCAAATTCCGATTCACCTAAACGGGCCGAAATGGTCCGGGTTAATTCCAGATGAGGGCCAAAAACGGTGGATTGTAAAATTTTTCCGCTGATGCTCATTTTGGGCTCCGGATCATCCAGGTTGGGTTGGACCACTGAGATGATCTCGGCCGGAATATTACTTATTTCTCCATGAAGGCCTCTTCGTGCACCACCATCCGCTTCCGGGCCCCCGACATGATCCAATCCGCATGTCGTCATCAGCCCACCTCCGAATGCCCGAAGCCATTCCCCCCCGTGGGTAGCTGATCGCAGGGGTGGAACCGTGCCCCGATGGCTGATCCAGGCCAGGGAATACGCATTGATGAACGCTTCCGTAATGTCGAGCGCCCGATCCGGGACTAATTTCAGTCGCAGACCCGAGCCCGTGTTCATCCAGGCTATGCGGGTATTTCGACCCTGCCCGTTGTCGAGAATGGATGTTTCGATACCGGCCACCTGAGCTACGTTGGAAATCTTGTTTCTCCACGATGAATTTCGGTATAGATTATTGGGCGTCCGGGACATATCGACCTTTTCCTGATTCATTTAATTCATAGATTTCACTGACCACTCAGGTCCTTGTATTCGATGTTCCGGTAGCGTACTTCCATGGGCGGTCCGGTATGCACCTGCAAACCGAGTTTCCCTTTCATTTTGCGAAGCTCTGTATCTTCATCGGTCACTTCACTCATCAGTTCTCCATTCACGTAATGCTTCATATGATTGCCCCGGGCGACGATTCGCATCGTATTCCAGTCTTCAAAATTGATTTTGGCTTTTAATTCTTCGGAATCCCCGAGTGACCCCGTAATCTCCGGTTCCTGTCCGGACTTTAGCACAGCGCTTTCTCCTCGTTTGGCTAAAAAGCCACGTCCGCGCTCTTCATAATTTTGCCCGGTATAGGTGTTTTTACCGTCAATATCTGCCTGATACCCTTTAAGCGCCAGTTTGGGATCCTGCAGTTCCTCGCTGCGGTATTGAACCCCGGAATTGCCATTTTCGGAGATTTTAAATTCCAGTTTCAACTCGAAATCAGAAGGTTCGCCTTCGCGCCAAATCAAAAAGGTATTGCTGGCTAAGGGTTTTTCCGTGCTGGTATAACCGACAAGCTCGCCGTTTTCCACCCGCCAGTGATCCGGAGATCCTTCCCATCCATCGAGGGTTTCGCCATCGAAGATGGAAACAAAATCCCCGTTGGAAGCTGTTTGGGCTTCGGTTTGTGAGTTGGGATTCCCGCAGGCACTCAGGATGAGGAAGGAAAAAATGGAAAGGCCGGGTAGAACCCTGGCCCAAAAGGGGCGTACGTTATGGTTTGTCATTTTTCTTTTAGATTTAATTATTCATAAATCGAATGGTTTTCGTTTCCTCCGGCTACCAGGTAGGCAATCAGATCTTTGAGCTCTTCTTCGTTCAGACGATTTATCATCCCGGGAGGCATCATCGAGATTTCGGACAGCGACACCCGTCTAACGTCTGATTTGGGAATTTCCCTGATCTCATCGGGCGAAAAGGGGTTTTGTATCACGTAGTAGGTCTGATCGTCTTCTCTGATCAGTCGGGCGACCACGGAATTGCCATTTTCCAAATCAAAGACCTTGGCGGCGTATTGATCTGAAATCGAATTGTTGGGTTCTATGATCGCTTCCAGCATATCGGCTTTTGTAAACCGGGTGCCCAACTGGGTCAGGTCGGGCCCAATATTGACCCCGGTTCCAGCCATCATGTGGCAGGATGCACACATGGAAGCCACGTACATATTTTTTCCATTTTCAAAATCCCGTTGTGTCGAGTCATTTTCCACCACGGCTATCGCTTGTTCCAGGGACCAGCGCCTGCCGGGACCCTCGGGTTGAGGTACTTTCGCGAGCAGGTCCAGACCTGACTGGGAAACCAGGGAATCGCCCGAGAGCTCATTGTAGTGATCTCGTTGGCTTTGGGGCACAAATTCCAGAGCAGCTTTGCGGGCATGATTGATGAAGCCGACGTAACTGTTGCCTCCTTCATAACTGAAGGCTTCGTGGAACCAACTGAAGTATCGGTTGCGCAGTTCATCGTTCCAGCCTTCTTCTTTTTCGCTCAGAGCGATCGCCAGATACGTTTGCATCGCCGGCGGCATTTGCTCAAGCATTCTTCCAATGGTCAATCCATATTGGGGATTACGAAGAACGAGGTCGCTGGAAGTGATGTAATCCGTATTTTCTTCGGTTTCGGAGGATTCGAGCAAGGTCAGGGTCTTCTCGATCATATCGGGTGCTTCGACGGCGACAAGGATTTTACTCAATTGTCGGTTGAGCTCGCTGGACGATGCCGGGTAATGAGGATTGAAATATTCTGCCCACCTGGATTTCATCGTGGCGGACGGCGATCCCATCCGATATATGATCAATTCCACCGCCCGGGTGAAATCGATTTGCAGGCTTTCGCTTAAGTCATCGAAATCGATCCCAAGTAAAGCTTCGAAAAGGTCGTTTTGATGCGATTCATCCCCCTGTCTGGCCAATGCGACAGCGCCCTGAATCAAGGACTGAGGATTTGTCTCTGACAGAACCCTGTCGGCCCACAAACCGACGGGTTGGTGTTCCACCGCGATCCGGGCTGCGTAACGGATAAACCGATCTTCGTGGTCGAGGTGAGGCCAGGCAAATTCCACGCCATCTTGTCCTACGCTTTGATGAAATTCTTCCAATTGGCGGCGAAGCCCGTTTTCTGCAGTGATTTGATCGTCTCCTGTCGGTTGATTGTCGAAGGATTCATAGTCTTTGTGAAAAACGCGGTATAGATCGGAGTCTATTCTCCGTCCACCGGTAAGGAAGTACATCGCTCCATCCGGTCCGATTACGCCGTCGGTCAGAGGGAGGGGAAGACCGGATAAAAATTCTTCCACTTCCGCTTCGTATGTAGCTCCATCAGGACTCAGATGAACGCCGTAAATGATTCCAAAGCTCCAGTCAAAAGCGTACAGGGCTTTTTTATATCGTTCCGGGAAACGGGCTTCTGTTCCAAACATGAGATTGGTGGGGGATCCCTGACCTAAATTGGTCACGGCGGGGAGATTATCCGGCCACGCCGGAGAGAATTTTCCATTTCCGGTTCTCCATCCAAATTCACCTCCGCTGACCATATGACAAATCCGGGTAGGTCGGTACCAGGGCAGTCCCAGATCCCATTCCATATCAGAGTCATAAGCGAACAGATCCCCGCTTTCGTTGAAGGCGATGTCGTAGGTGTTCCTCAGACCTGCGGCGTGCAGCGTCCATACTTCCCCATCGGGATCCACTTGCGCTACCCAGCCCCCGGGTGCCATTCGGTCATTGGCATGGCCCCTCGGATCCACGATCCGCGGAAAAATATTGTCTTCATCCCAGTTCTTCGGGAGGCGGTAATAGTCCATTTCCACCACATCCGTGTGGTTTCCGGCCACCACAAACAGGGAGTTTCCATCGGGTGCTAAAATGATGGAATGGGGACCGTGTTCACCGTGGCCCTTCATGACCATGAGTTGTTCGATATGATCCAATTCCCCATCACCGTCTGAGTCGGTCACCCTGTACAACCCGCTTCGGACTTTAAAGGCATCTTCATCCATTTCGTCGAGGTTGTCTGGCGTGTAGTTGTTGACCATGACGTACAGGCTGTTGAATGCCCAAAGTAACCCTTGAGCGCGTCCAATATTTAGGTCCAGTTTTTCAACTTTGGGCGGTATACTGTCCGGGCTTCCGATGGGAGGGATGTCGAGGCGGAATAGGGAGCCATACTGATCGGAGGTGATGAGCCTGCCCTGATCGTCAAACGTCATGGCTACCCAGGAACCCTCCGTGCTGTCGATCGGAGAATACAGGTGTTCGGCTACAAAGCCTTCCAGCACTTGCAATTTTTGGACTTTGGGATTGCTTGAAACTTCGAATTCCTCTTCTTCAGGAGCGCATCCAAAAACCAACAAAACGGATAGAAAGATGAGAAAGCTGAATATTGGTGAAACTCGGCGTGTGGTGTGGATCATTTTATCTGTTTAAAGAGTTTATCATGTTTGGTGTGAACTTACGGAAATCCAGCCAAAAAAGCGTTCACATTTTTTGCAAAACCACGAATTGCAGCGTCCTAAAGCTGGTTATCAGTAAAATTAGGACCAGGATTCTGTTTTACTTCCCTATGGTTTCCTAATTTCCAGGCCCTGGTTTTTGTATTAAAATTCGATTTTACCCGGGTGATGAACACACGTGGGAAGCCACCGCCCTGATCGTACCCTCCCTGATCGCTCCAAAGTAGTATGAGCGGGAGGGTCGGTTTTAGCAGGAGAGGGCTGCCTGCCGGCTGACAGCCCCGACAAGCCGAAAAGCAAAGTTGCCGGTTGGTGGTCAGGCCTGAAGAAAAGGCAGGCAGCCTCCCTGGTGTAGTGGTTCAAATGTATCCTTCCTTTGACTTTATCCTCAGCACTTGAAGACCCGGGAGCAAACGTGAATTCTTGATTTGCGGTTTTATCTCCCCGGGAGAATTAAAAATGCGGTGTCAACGAAGATTCGGCGGCCGGTAAAGGATATTTAAGCAGAATACCATTTTTGAACGCATGTGGCCTGGGTTCCCTGCCCATTGGATAGTAATACTCATACGGATCGGCCCATACCTTTTCACCAAATTCCGTCATTACCTCTGTAGCACGGCCGGTCCTGACCAGGTCAAACCATCTTTTGTTCTCGAAAGCAAATTCCACGTGCCGCTCATGAAAAATCGCTTCTCTCAGGTCTCCCTGAGCTGGGCCCAATCCGGCTCGTTCCCGCACCTGGTTGAGGTATTGAGCTGCCTCCCCGTCTTTTCCCTGTTCGTTGAGTGCCTCTGCGAGGAAAAGCAGGACCTCAGAATATCGGTAGATGGGCCAATTGACCCCGTGATTTCCATGGAGAGAATGAGGTTTAAAGAACTTTTTTGCGTAGGGATAATACCCCTCTTCCCAGGGCACGTCCGCCATTTCGATCGTTCCAATGGAAACGTCTTTGCGCAGATCACCTTCCTCAAAAGCTTCGATGATATCAGGAGTGGGGACGTAACGAGCTTCACCATCCAGTGGCTGGGGATTTGATGTTCCTGTAAGTTTAACCAATTCATCGGCCCGGATCGGTCGGGGAGCGATGTTGTACATGAATGATCCATTCATCCCATCTGGTCCTTCTTTAAATTGCACCTCAAAAATGGATTCTTTGTTGTTTTTATTCCCTGTACTTGTCGAAATGACATCCTCAAAACTGTCCATTAGCTCGTATTCGTTGCTTTGAACAACTGATTTTAAAAGCGTTTCTGCCGCAGCCCAGTTTTTCCGTTCTATGTGTACGTTTGCGAGCAGCGTCTGGGCCGCTCCTTTGGTTGCCCTGCCCAATTCCTGGTTGGACTTCAGTGGAAGAAGGTCTATCGCTTGCGTGAGGTCGGTGATGATCAATTGATATAATTCCTCTTCTGAGGCCAGAGGTTGGGCAGCCTCGTTGCGATTTTTTACAGGCTCCAGATGCATGGGGACCGATGAAAAATACCGAACGAGTTCAAAATAAGCGTACGCTCTCAGGAACAACGCCTGGCCTTTGAGGTTGGCTTTGGCATTTTGATCAAATTCGATCTCATCGATGGTCGTTAAGACCTGATTGGTCCTGGAAATAATCTGATAATCCAACCTATACTGGTTGAGAACGTGGGTGTTTGATGTAATTCCTTCCGAAACGGGTAGTGCAAAATCTGCTAAATCCTGATCCTGCTCCCGGGCTCCGAAATTCGGGTTTCTTCCAAAGTACACATTATCAGATCTCAGTTCGGACAAAAGCCAGGCACGGTCGTTGACAATCGCTCGAAGTGGCGCATATGCTGCGTTGACTGCTTGCTCAAAGTCCTGCTCGGTTTTGAAAAATGTTTCTGAACTTAAAGCAGTTTCGGGGTAGATTTCCAGGAAGCTATCACATCCTGTGGTCAGGAAAATGGATATTAAACCGGTCAATATAATGGCTAAATTCTTCATTGTTTTTGATTTAAAGAGAATTAAAAATTGATGTTGATTCCAAACGATACGGTACGTGGTACGGGATAACCGATGAAATCCACTCCCGGACTGAGGTTGCCTCCATCCCCGGTCAAACCTCCGTCGCTACTTACATCGGGGTTTTGGCCGGCCCAGTATCCGGTAAACATAAGTGCATTTTGAACTGAGGCATACAGCCGGGCAGATTTCAAAATATTTGAATTGTTTCCAAAGGTGTATCCCAGGGTGACATTGCGAATAGAGAGGTAGGATGCATCAAATATCCAATTGCTGCTGACCCAATCCCTTTCGATGCCCGTGACGTTTCCTCCCCCCACGGTAGTTCCGAACAATCCGTCCCCGGGGTTTTCGGGAGTCCGGAATCGATACTTCACCTTTTCGACGAGGTTGAAAACACCATCGAGGTTTGCGGTACTGTAAAGGTGACGGGCGAACAACTTGTTCCCATACGATCCATCAATTGAAATGCTGGCATCCCAGTTTTTGTATCTAAAGTCGTTGACCAGTCCATACGTGAATTTGGGGAATGGATTGCCGATGATGACTCTGTCGTCCTCATCTCCACCGTTCGTAATTATTCCGTCGCCGTTGTGGTCGATGAATTTGATGCTGCCCACGGTAGATCGACCCGGCACCTGCGGAGAACTTTCCAGATCGCTTTGGTTTTGATAGAAGCCGTCAAAATCCAATCCGTAGAACTGACCGAAGGGCTCCCCTACCTTGGTGATGTGAAAACGCCCGTATACCCGGTCGATTCCTTCTGCTAACTCAACAACCTTGTTGCGGTTGAAGGAGATGTTGGCGTTGGTTGTCCAGGAAAAATCACCGGAAAAATTGAAGGAATTGACCGAAAACTCGTGACCCCAGAAATCGATTTCACCGATGTTGTCATTAAAGCTGCCAAATCCTGATTCCTGTGCGATTTGCACGCTGTACAGTAGGTTCGTGGTAGTTTTGTTGTAGTAATCATACACAAATTGAATTCGGTCATTCAAAATTCCCATATCAAGGCCGATGTCAAATTGTTTGGTTGTTTCCCAACCCAAATTGGGGTTTGATAAGGAGGTGACTGCAGCTCCGGGTCGTACGTTGTCATTGAATACGGTATTCACCGTGTTGTTGATCAGGGCATATGAGGTATAATTTCCGATATTATTATTCCCGGTCACCCCATAACTCGATCTGATTTTGAGAAATGAGATTTCATTCACCTCAGAGAAAAAGTCTTCGTCCGAAATAATCCAGCCGGCGGAAACGGAAGGGAAAATTCCCCACCGGTTGTCGGCGCCAAACCGCGAGGATCCATCCCCCCGGATTGAAGCTGTGAACAGATACCTTTCTTTGAAATCGTAGGTCAATCTGGACAAAAGCGAGGTAAGCGCCCATTCTTCTACGCCACTGGTCGTCCCTCCTTTGCTGATGTTGATCCCGCCCTGCACGGCATTGATCCGATCATCCGCGTAGGTGTCTGCCTGAACTCTCGTGCGGTCGTGACGAAACCTCTGATTGGTCAAACCAGCCAGGAGTTCAAAATTGTGTTGATTGAAGCTTTTGGAGTAGGTGGCGATGTTTTCGTTCAACCAAACAAAATTTCGGTAATTTTCCCGTATGGAAACCGCCGTTGTGGGTATGGACACATTGATGCTGTTGGTAGCGGTGGATGGATTGAAAAACAAGAATCGATTGTCCAGAACTTCCACGTTGAAGCTCGATTTCAATACCAGCCCTTCAATGGGTTTGTATTCCATAAAGGTATTTCCCAACAAATTAATCCTTTTGGTTTTGTTGACAAGCTCTTTGGCTGCTCTCACCCAGTTGGGATACGTATATATATTCCCGGTTTCTGCGGGAAAGGAGTTGTCGTAGGTTAATTCACCGTTTTCATCATAAATGGGCATTATGGGCCAGGTATGCATGGCATTGAATATAATCCCGGTTCCCCGGTCTCCATCGGTGCGGGGTATGTTGCTGACGATGTAATTTGGAGCGATATTGAAGCCGATGTTTATTTTATCCGAAAGGGCGTAATTGGTATTCATCCGCAATGAGTATCGATCATAAGCCGTATTGACAACCACGCCTCCCTGTTTGAATACGCCGGCCACGAGTGAGGTTTGAATATCTTCTTTATTGGAAGTCAGGGTCAGATTGTAACTTTGGATCGGAGCGGTACGAAGCAGCGCATCGTACCAATCGTTATTTTTCCCGATGTATTGATCCGGGTTTTGAAAAACGGATGGAACCGGGGATCCTTCTGCCTCGTAATATTCCTTTTTAAATGTGGCAAACTCATAGGCATCCATCATTTCCAGTCGTCCTCTTTGCGGGACGTGCTCAAAACCGTAATAGGAATTGAGACCAACATTGGTTTCGTTGGCAGTTCCCTGAACCGTAGTGATCAGGACGACTCCATTTGCTGCCCGTGAGCCATACAGCGAGGTGGATGCGGCATCCTTCAAAATGGAAATGTTTTCAATTTCGTCCGGGTTGAGGGATGAAATGTCACCTGAAATGGGGAATCCGTCGACCACGTACAGCGGGCTACTACCCCCGCTCACAGACAACTGACCACGGATCCGGATCGACATTCCATCGCCGGGCCGGCCTGAAGTTTGTTTGATCTGTACCCCTGCAAGTCTGCCCCGGAGTTTTTGGGACATTTGCGCTACCGGAAGGTCTTTAAATTCTTTGCTTTGGATCGTTTGAACAGAACCCGTGATGGCTTTTTTGATCTGGCTGCCGTATCCAACGACGACCACCTCGTCCAACAGGGCGGTGTTGGATTCCATCACGATTTCGAGGGGTTGCTCATTTTCGATGGTTATTTCTCTGGTCGTATATCCAATGTAGGAAACTACAAGTGTCTGACCTACTGCCACGTCTGGAAGGGTAAAGTTTCCGTCAAAATCGGTCGATGTACCCTGTCCGGTGCCCTTGATTTGGATATTGACACCGATTAGTGGGTCGCCCTCGGCATCCAATACTTTTCCGGTTAACGTAAAGGGTATGGGAGCCTTTGAGGGCACAGGAATATTGTTTCCATGGAGCGGTGAACCCGATATGAAAAACAAAAGAATAATGACACGAAACAACTGTGTGAATAATTTCATGATCAGCGATTTTAAAAAGTTAATAATTGACAAAACACAATTCAAAAATCCGGTGGGGCTGAGCTGACTAGAAAAAATTTTAAATTGAATTCAAAGAGTGATTTGTGTTAGTACAATTATAAGCTTAAAAAAATCACAAAGTTTCATACACTTTCCCCTGTGGGGTTTGATTTTGGAAAGTTGCGAATATTTTAGCGATAAAATACGGGCGAATAGTCGTTGGTCAAAATATTATTTTGATTAATGTATTGCAAACCTGGATTTCAATATAAAATATAGAAAGAATTCCTTTATGGAAAATCAAGAGGGGCAGGTGGCTTAGACGTTAGACCCGTCCCAATTGGTCCGGTGGTCGGGCGGCGCGGACGTTTGTGGTTTGGGATCGTAATGTTGGTGAGTGGGAATTTCTTTAGGAAGGAGGGTATAAATCTGTAGTTTTTTGCTTGTAAATGGGACGAAGGCTTGAGCACCACCACATTATCTCATACCACCAGCCCGTGCACGTCCACCTGGTACTGAATGGCATAATAAGCTTTTGCAAAATATGTTCCCGAAAGTAGTCTGGAAATTCACGCGGGCTGGATCCGAATAATCAATTTTCGCAAATGATTCTCTCTTGCATTGTCAGGTATTTTCGAAACTTCAGTTCTGCCGCGACCAAACGAACCAGATTCACGCCCATATTTTCTAGTCACAATCCACTATACCAAAGGTGATTGTGGCCGATTATAATTCTGAAGGCTCCTTCGACTGGCACCACGTCATTTAAAACTCTCTATGGCAGTTCGGGCAATAATGACGGGTATCATCGTTTTTCAGTTGAATCCCGGTAATATTTTCCTGTACAAATTCCTCTATAAAGGCCTTGTTTTTGTCCTTGGGCCCGTGGATATCCGCCTTCGTCCTGTCTTCTACGTACGTCATATATTGGTTGTAATACGCCATATCATTCCAGCAATAAGGACACACGCCTTGTTCGATCAATTCCTGCTCTGTGAATACGACCCTGTTTTTTATTTTCTTTGCCATACTTGTTGATTTTAATGTGTAATTCGCCGATATCCTACGTGTCAGATACGGAAACCAGACGGATTGTCTTTACTTTAACCGTGATTTTTCGATTTTATGTTCTTAAAAGCAGTTCCTTAAATATACTTTAACCCTGACCTGGCGTTGTATTTGTAGTGCTTGAACTGGAATAGAATTTCTTCAAACATTTCATATATATAATAACTAAAGGGCATCAAACCTGATCCCCTTTAGAGGGTTTGGATTAGTATTCAGGATCGGATGAGTTGGTTGGACCACCCGGGTGAAATTTAAAGTTCGGAGGTCTTTCAGAATGTGGTGTTTACTGAATCATACCGGTTCAATTTAATCTTGGACGGAAATTCATTCGGCCTGGATTATGGAAGGAATATGATGTTGATTCTCCAGGTGATAAACAAATTAGAAATAAGCACTATATGTTAAAGTAAAAAGTTGTCACAATATCGATCATTTTGATAAAGTTAGAGTATGGAATTTTTGATTATCAAAGAAGTAGAATATTATAAGGAGCCTATGAAACGAAATTTTACACTTAAACTAATTCCTTTCATTTACCACGAAACGACCTCAGAAGAAAACGCGGTGCTGATCGATGAAATCCTCAGCGATGCCAAAACAGAAGAAGTCTTTCAGGAAATGATAGAGGCCAAAGAAATTTTAGGAACGGCCAAAATGAGACCCAGCAGAAGGTCTATCGAACGGATATTGACCTATAGTAGGGATACTTGTAAGTCACTTTAGGCAAGGTTAGAAAATGGATCGGACGGTAAAATAATTTTACGGTGTCAACAATTTGAACTATCTTCGCCTGGTGTGAAATACTTCAAAGATCTTTATAAAAGTGAATGTTGAATGTCAGAAACGAAAGAGGCTAAATTAAAAGCCCTTAAAATGACGATGGATCGTCTGGAAAAAACCTACGGGAAAGGGGCGATCATGAGAATGGGGGATTCCCCCGTAATTGATGTTGACGTCATTCCGACCGGATCTTTGGGGTTGGATATTGCATTAGGAATCAACGGATTCCCGAAAGGACGTGTGATTGAAATTTACGGCCCGGAATCATCGGGTAAAACTACATTGGCCATCCATGCTATTGCAGAATGTCAGAAAAAAGGCGGGATCGCCGCTTTTATCGATGCTGAGCACGCATTTGATCGCAATTACGCACAAGCATTGGGGGTCGATACTGAAAACCTTTTGATTTCCCAACCGGACAACGGGGAGCAAGCACTGGAAATTACAGAAAATCTGATCCGTTCCGGTGCAATCGATATCATTGTCATTGACTCCGTTGCTGCACTCACGCCACGAGCGGAAATCGAAGGTGAAATGGGCGATTCCAAAATGGGATTGCAAGCCCGGTTGATGTCCCAGGCTTTGAGAAAATTGACAGGCACCATCGGACGAACCGGGTGCTGCTGTATTTTTATCAATCAACTCAGGGAAAAGATCGGCGTATTATTTGGTAACCCAGAAACGACCACCGGAGGGAACGCCCTGAAGTTCTATGCTTCAATGCGGCTGGACATTCGACGCAAAGGTTCGCCGATTAAAGACAAAGAAGGGAACGTGGTAGGCAATACCGTGAAGGTAAAAGTCGTTAAAAACAAGTTAGCACCTCCGTTTAGGGTGGCGGAATTTGACATCATGTACGGCGAGGGAATTTCGAAAGAAGGTGAAATCGTCGACCTGGGTTCAGATCTTGGCATCCTGAATAAAGCCGGTTCATGGTATAGCTACGGAGATACAAAAGTAGCTCAGGGGCGGGAGGCAGCGAAACAGTTTTTACTCGATAACCCGGAAGTAGCTTCCGAAATTGAAGAAAAAATAAAATTAGAGATCACCGGAAAGGTAGTAGCAACAGATGATGAGGATGACGAGTGATGACTCTGTATAAGATCTAAATTCCTATCTTTTTGTTTCTTTTGGGGTTTAGCTTTGGGGGTTGGATGCACATCCAACCTCCTTTTTTTTTGCTCATTCCTGTATAGCAATATCTTTATATCCGGTACTCCGTACTTCCTGGCATCAGATATAAATGGAAGAATTCTGTATTCTTTTCCATATGAAATTGAGGGCAGCGATTTGTTGTTTTATTGCTGTAGGACTCAATCTTCGCAATCTATATAGATGCCCCTGTTGATGGGTGGATAGCCTTCGCTGATATACCATCGTCCTCTCGGAATTCACCGTAAACCGTTATTTGAGTAAATTAATTTCTGAATTTAGGGGAGAACCCTATGAACGATTCGGGTTAATGAAATGGAACGGATCCGATGGTCAGAGCATTGATAGGAAATTATATTTTTAAGTTTAACAACTTACCCTTATCTTTCGGAAAAATCAATCTCATGAGATACTTCCTACTTGCCTCCCTGGCCATGTTTTTATTTCAGTCCAATGTGTTTGGACAAAAACCCGAAGACACTGAAGTGTGGGAACCTGAACCCCCTATTGTCGCACCTGGTTATTCATATGCCAGTGCACCTTCCGACGCGATCGTTCTGTTTTCTGAAAATCACCTGGACCAGTGGCAAGGCAAAGAAGGAAGTAAAGCACCCTGGACCGTCGAGGGCGATTATTTTACCGTCAAACCTGGATCCGGACCATTAATCACCAAACAAAATTTCACCGATTTTCAACTGCACGTCGAATGGAGAGCCCCTTCTGTAATCCAAGGCGAAGGACAGGGCCGGGGCAATAGTGGTATTTTTCTCCAGGGTAAATACGAAGTCCAGGTGCTCGATTCATACAACAACAGAACCTATTCCAACGGGCAGGCTGCCAGCATATACAAACAGCATATTCCGCTGGTCAACGCCATGCACGGACCCGGACAATGGAACAGCTATGATATCATCTATACTGCACCTCGGTTTCGAAGCAATGGCGAACTGGAATCTCCGGCTTACGTCACGGTTATTCACAATGGGGTTTTGGTTCAAAATCATGTCGAAATTAAAGGTGGCAGTGTTTATGTAGGACCCCCCTCCTACGAAGCCCATGGCCCGGGGCCTATTATGCTGCAAGATCACGGGAATCCGGTGAGCTTTAGGAACATCTGGATTCGGGAGTTGTAAAAAATGGTGTGCTGAAAAATAACCTCGCCCTAAGCATCACGGGCTTAATGCCCGGCGCAGAAATGCAAAGTCATTGAGTATCCCTGGATTATCTAAGGACGTGCTGTAGATTCCTCATACGAATGGTGAATACATTTAGCCTGGATCTCCTTCTTTGGGGGCAAAGGGGCAATATGCCGAAAATTCTATCTCACGTAAATTCTATCCCAGTGGATGATTGACCAAATAATATTTTTCAAATGCTGTATGAGGTATTGAGAAAAATTCGAGGCATCATTCAAATTTTGGTTTTAGTGGATATCAGAGGGATTCGAATATTATTTCCACCAAATTATTCGGTTTATTTGGTATTGTAGTATCTTTAACATTTTGACCGGATTAGAAATGATTTCAGGACGAAAAATGAAATGAGAAACGCGTTGCTGTTTTCCCCATATGGAAAAGTTTTGAAGCGCCTGCAGTCAACAAACTTCACAACCTTGTTCTTAAACTTACATCGGATGTATAACAAATTTTTGGCTTTCGGAATTTTAATGGTTTTATTCACTACGCTTTTCAGTTGCGGATCGTCACAACGGGAAGGCGCACCCAAAGTGCTCGTATTTTCCAAAACGGAGGGATTCCGTCATGGAAATATTGAATTCGCAGCACAAGCCATCAGCGAATTGGGAGTCGAGAGGGGCTTTGAGGTGGAACTTTCGGAAGACGCCGCTTTGTTTACAGATGAAAATCTGAAGGAATATTCCGCGATATTGTTTTTAAACACGACCGGAGATATTCTGAATACGAACCAGGAAATCGCGATGGAACGATACATCCAGGCCGGAGGTGGATTTGTGGGAATTCACGCTGCAGCCGATACGGAGTACGATTGGAAATGGTACGGTCAACTGGTTGGTGGCTACTTTAAAAGCCATCCGCAACAGCAGGATGCAGATCTCATCATTCACCCCAATTCCAAATTTCCGCTTCTTGATTCCTTTCCCAATCCGTGGAACCGATGGGATGAATGGTACAATTTCAGGGAGGTTCCATCCCATGTGAACGTGCTGGTCAGTATCGATGAATCATCGTACGAGGGCGGAGAAAACGGCGACAATCATCCGATGGTGTGGTTCCATGAATACGATGGAGGTCGGGCTTTTTATACCGGACTCGGACACACAGAAGAATCGTTTGAAGAGCCGATGTTCCTGGATTTGCTTTATGCCGGTATTGAGTATGCTATAGGCGACAACAAAATTTTGAACTACGATAAAGCCAGATCCATTTTTCAACCCGATGAAAATCGATTTAGCAAGGTTCGGTTGGGCAGTGGATTTGATGAACCAACGGAGATGACCATATTACCTGATCATTCCATTTTGATAGCTGAGCGAAAGGGTGGATTGAAATATTACAATTCCGGGACAGGACAAACCACCCTCGTGGCCGAATTTGATGTTTACCACCATACCGATGTGGAAGGTGTGAATGTCGAAATGGGTTTTATGGGAATAATGGCAGACCCGGATTACGCGTCGAATCATTGGGTGTACGTGTTTTATTCCCCGTTACAACCTTCGGTTGACCGGTTATCGAGGTTCAAATTTGAAGACGGTGTGTGGGATATGGATTCCGAGCAGGTTATTTTGGACGTCGAAACGGACCGGGACATTTGTTGCCATACGGGAGGATCGATTGCTTTTGACAGCGAAGGCAATTTGTACGTATCAACAGGAGACAACGCCACACCATTCAACGAAAGGGACCCCGAAACGGGTCAGATTTTACCGTATAACTTATACGGTTATTCACCACTGGATGATCGCCCTGGTTTTTACAACTATGATGCGCGCAGATCGTCCGGAAATACGAATGATCTACGAGGGAAAATCATCCGGATCAAGGTTCAGGAAGATGGGAGCTACACCATCCCTGAGGGCAATTTGTTTGAAGAAAATAACGATAAAGCTCGTCCGGAGATTTACGTGATGGGGAACCGGAATCCTTACCGAATTTCTGTAGATCAGAAAACAGGGTATTTGTATTGGGGAGAAGTCGGACCTGACGCCCGAAACGACAGTCTGGACACCCGGGGCCCAAGGGGATATGATGAAGTCAATCAGGCCAGATCTGCGGGCAACTTCGGATGGCCTTATTTTGTGGCTAATAATTTGGCCTACTGGCAATATGACTATGAGACCGGTGAGTCCCAATTGAAATTTGACCCCGAAAAGCCAGTCAATAATTCACGACACAATACCGGATTGGTGGAATTGCCCCCGGCACAACCCGCGTTTATTTATTACCCTTATAACGTTTCGCCGGATTTTCCCATTCTCAAATCTGGCGGCCGGAATGCTATGGCCGGACCGGTGTATTACCGGGAATTTTTCCCTGAAGCCTCCCGATTGCCGGAATATTTTGAAGGCAAACTATTCATTTATGATTGGATTCGAAACTGGATCATGCTGGTCACCATGGATGACGAAGGCGATCTGCTGCGGATCGATCCCTTCATGTCCAATACCACATTTTACAATTTGATCGACATGGAAGTCGGACCGGATGGCACCATTTATATTCTCGAGTACGGAACGGGCTGGGTCATGGAAGACGACGAGTCGGGTTGGTATAAGATTGGGGAGGA
>CALGAA010000032.1 GCA_937952445.1 uncultured Bacteroidota bacterium
ATGCATTCCGTACATCCCGTGGCCCCCGTACGATGGCAACAAGGCAGGGTGGATATTGATAATCCGATCGGCATAGGCCCGGATCAGATATTCCGGAACTTTTTGAAGGTAACCGGCGAGGACGATCCCATCGATGTTCTCCTCCCGGAAATATTTCAGAATTTTTTCGGGTTGCTCAGCCCACATTTTAGAGGTAAAAACCCGTGTCGGAATGCTGTACAGCCGAGCGCGTTCCAGAACACCGGCTTTCCGCCTGTTGGAAATGATCGCCGCGACTTCTACCTCCCGCACCCCCTGAATGTGGCGGATAATGGCTTCTGCATTAGTCCCCGTTCCCGAGGCCATAATCGCTATCCGTACCATTTACCTGATCAGTTTGTCGTATTTCTGGGTATTCGCCGCATCCATGCTTCGGATCAGGTTAAACGCTTCGATCTTCTCCGCCCGTGGACTGACCGCAAAAACCTCATTGAGTTCCAGCGCCTTGGCCAGGAAAAACACGTTCACGATCATCGAATTGGGTTCGTTTTTGTAAACCTCCTGAAGCGCATACAACGATTCGAGCATCGTGGACCTTCCCTGTTCCGGATTCTGACCCATTTCATCGAGTCCCAGCCGGTGATAGTTGTACCAGGCTCTTCGCGTACCACGCAGCGCCGGATCGAAAATTTCGCTGATCATTCGGTATCTGTTTCGGTTATTCCCCTTCTGGGTCCAACCGGTTTGTTCGGTTTGCATCGAAACCGGGATCCGGTCTGCGATTTGGCGGGCCTTGGTGTAGTATGGATCCCCACCGTAGAGCGCAAAAGAATCCCCGTCCAGACCGAGGATAAAATACGCGTAAAAAGCAAGGGTAGCGGAAAGATTGTCCGTAAAACTGTTTTCTGAATAGGTGAGAGGTCGGGCAGGTTCATACGAAAACGCAATGTTGGGATCGCGGAAGTTGAACAGGGTGGTCTCGTACCCGCTGCCGTAAACCGGGCGGCTGATCACGAGGTCCATTTCACCGCTAAATGAAGTAGCGGATTCTTCCTTGGTGATCGTAATGTTGATGTTTCCCTTGATTTTTTCATAATCGGCCAAATCGAGATCGGTCCACGCCTGGCCGTTGAAAAATTCATTCAACTGGGCTTCCAGACTTTGAAACACCGATGGATCGGCGAGCTGGAGAGCGGGGAAATTCACCGATATCCGCACGTCAAATTCCTGGGCCTGAACGCCCTGGAACACCAATAAGAATAGGAGAGACCAAAAAGCTGTCAATCTTTGAATCATAACTTGAAGTTGTTTGCTACAAATGTCACTATATCCAGGGCCACCTCCGTTTTGGATTTTAAGGGTTTCACATCCGGAGGGCTGGTCCGCGTAATAAATGTCACCTTGTTCGTGTCCGTTCCAAACCCGGATCCTTCGTCCAGCAATGAATTGAGTACGATCAGATCCAGATTTTTCTTATCTAACTTCCTTTGAGCATTACTCATTTCATTTTGCTTTTCCATCGCAAAACCGACCATCACTTGACGCTCTTTTTTCTGCTGCCTCACTCGCGCTGCGATATCGGGGGTTCGTTCGAGCCGAATGACGAGATCGTCGTCTTTTTTGGCCATTTTCTGATCGCTGTAATCCGCCGGTTTATAGTCTGCCACCGCCGCTGCAAATACCCCTACCTGACACCGGTTCCATATTTTCTGGCAGGCATCGTACATTTCGTCGGCAGATCGGACACGAATGGTTTCGATCTCCGCAAACCGGCTTCGCAATGAGCCCGGTCCCTGCACGAGCGTTACACGGGCGCCCTTTAGATAAAATTGTTCTGCGATGGCTATGCCCATTTTCCCTGAACTCCAGTTGCCGATGTACCGTACAGGATCCAGGGATTCGTACGTCGGTCCGGCGGTGACCAGGACGTGAAGTTGTTCGATGACGGGTGATTTGGAAGTTGCGGTCGATTCGATGTGGTACAATATGGTTTCCGGCTCGGGCATCCTTCCCGGCCCGACCAGGCCACTGGCCAGTTCACCGTGCTCCGCCGGAATTATGCGAACCCCATCCTGCGTTAACAGATCCAGATTCCGCTTCGTAGACGGATGTTCCCACATATCCAGATCCATGGCAGGGGCGATAAGTATCGGACACCGGGCAGATAAATAGGTGGCAATCAACATGTTGTCGCAGTGACCATGAGCCATTTTAAATATCGTGTTGGCCGTGGCTGGCGCAATCACGATTAAATCCGCCCAAAGGCCAAGGTGGACATGGTTGTTCCATTCTTCCCTATGCTCTCCGGCAACCATTTGGAGGATCACCGGATTCTTGCTCAGGGTCGAGGCCGAAAGGGGGGTAATAAAATCAGTAGCTTCTGGGGTCATAATCACCTTCACCTCTGCGCCCGAGCGTACGAGCAATCGGATGAGGGAAAGGGTTTTGTAGGCTGCGATTCCTCCCGTAATGCCTACGATGATTTTTTTACGATGTAGATCGGCTAATTGCATATCCTCTGTCAATCAATAGTCGTACCAGATTGCAAAATCCGGAAAGCGGATGAGGGTTGACCCATTGCATTCCCACCCGGGCCGCCCTGAGACTTTTGTTTTCGCTCATGAGTTCAATCCGTCCGCATTTCTGTGGTGATTTACCCCGGGGATGGAATATCGACATTCCGAACCAAACCGATCGGAAAACGGTGATCCCACATCGACCGGTTTCCCACGTATCGTACTTGCCTGACTTTGCTATTACCCCTTGAAATGATATACCTGAAGAAAGGTTCGTTAATCTTCTTCTGTCTCGGCGGGGATGCCCAATGGCTTCACGGTCAACTCTTCATTGAGAAATTCCATCGTAGCAATGATTGCCGGATTGGGCAATTTCTCATAATATTTGGAGATTTCGATTTGCTCCTTATTCTCCTGGATTTCCTCGATGGTGTCCGTGGTAATGGCAAATTCTTCCAGTTTTTCCCGCAATTCATGTTTAATGTCGAGGGTTAACTGGTTCGCTCTCTTGGAAATGACAACCAACGCCTCGTAGATGTTACCGGTTTTCTCGACCAGTTCATTCACGTCGATGGGTTCGATATTGGCTTCAAAATGTTGTACTCTGGAACGGATATCACTCATAGTTACAATTCTTTAATTTTGTTTGTGCTTACGGAAAGATATTTTTCGATCTCCTTTCGGTATGTGCTGTTGGGATAGCGTTGTATGTGACTTTCAACAATTTTATTAAACTGGCTGCCGTCTACTTCGTGTTCATCGAGAATTGGGCCTGAACGATAAGATATCGGATTTCCTCCGCTTTTTCGGTCTCGGGAAAATCCTTCAGCAGGTTGTCCATGACCTGTACCGCTGCTTCGTATTGCTGAAGATTGGTGTACAATTTTGCCTCCTCCAGTCTTTTGATTTCGAGTTTTTCCCGCATATCATCGATCAAAGCGTTGCACTGATCCACCCGGTCGCTATTTGGAAATGTGTTGACAAAAAGCTGCATGGCGTCGATGGCTTTGAGCGTGTAGTCCTGGTCGAGCCGATAGTTGGGCGACAGCAGGTAGTACGAGTAGGCCGCCATAAAATCAGCTTCCTCTCGTTTTTCTGACGTCGGAAAAGATGTACTGAACGTTTCAAACAGATTGGCTGACGATATATACAACCCCTGGTTGTAGTTGGCCTGCGCATATTTAAAATACAAATCTTCTCCCTTGGAGGTCCCCCGGTACGAACTGAGTATGATCTCCATCAGCGAAATGGCTTTGGAATAATCCTCCATTTCGTAATACTCCATGGCCTTGTCATAAATGCGGTCGGGTTCGCCGCTGGTTCGCACCTGCTCGAATTCCGATTTACAACCGACAAAAACAACAATGAGAAGAAAAAATAA
>CALGAA010000033.1 GCA_937952445.1 uncultured Bacteroidota bacterium
ATTACAATTTTCCCGAAAAATAGTACTTCCAGGAAGCCGTGCGCACCGATGAATCAGTCCGATTTGGCCGGGATCGAAAATGGGGTACCTTTCCTTCCGCCTCGGTGGCCTGGAGATTGTCGGAAGAAGAATTTATGCAAGGAATCAGTTTCCTGGATGAATTCAAAATCCGGTTTGAGACCGGAATCACCGGAAACCAGGGAAATACCAGTTGGTTCGGCCCGCTCAACCCCTCAGCGACCCCCTGGGGGAAAGGGTTTAGACAAGGCAGGTATTCCAATCCGGAACTGCAGTGGGAGGAAACCCACACCAACAACCTTGGTTTTAACCTGAATGTTTTCAACAACCGGATCCAGCTTGAAGGGGATTTTTACATCAAAAACACTGATAATCTAATTCTGGATGCTCCTCTGCCCATTTTCCTGGGCACCAACGGAACAGGAGCGATCAATCCTCCTCCGATCAATGTGGGGGCTTTGGAAAACCGGGGAATGTCGTTCTCCGTACAGACCATTAATGTAGATCGCGGGAATTTCATCTGGAGCATGAATGCGAATTTCTCCATGGTCCGCACAAAACTAACCGAAATTTATTCGGGAGCTGACTTTATCCCACCCCGGGTACCGTGGTACATTGGAGATACAGGGTCGGGGAACAACTGGGAACAACGATCCGCTGTAGGCAAAGCCCCCTGGCTTTTCAGAGGATATCTGTTCGATGGACTGTTCCAGTCGGTAGAAGATGCCCAAAACAGTCCTGTTCCTGCTGACAACAATGGCAACCGGTTGGCGATAAGCGAAGACAACGTATGGGTCGGGGATATAAAGTTTAAAGATCTGAATGGAGATGGGATCATCAACGAACAGGATAAGACGGATATCGGAAATCCCTGGCCAAAAGGAACGTACGGGCTGACCAATTCTTTTTCATACAAAGGATTTGATCTGTCGGTCCTGCTTATTGGGGTTTATGGCAACGATGTGTACAATCTGATCCGGTTCGATAACACCAATCCCAATAACATTAATCTGGGCCGGAATTTGATGGAGGAGACCTTCAAATATGCCCGACTGCAGGGCGAAGGAGAAGGTGTCACTCTGGCCAACCCGGAAACGTATATACCCCGGATTTCACCCAACAGTACCAACGGGAACCGATTGCGCTTTACGGATCAATTTGTGGAAAAAGGGACATACTTGCGGGTGAAAAATATCCAACTGTCGTACAGCCTGCCCAGGCGGATTTTAAGTACACAAAACGTATTGCGGGGTGCCCGGTTGACCGTTGGTGCTCAAAACATATACACATTTACCAATTATTCAGGTTACGACCCCGAAGTAGGAGCATATGTGGGCAACAATGCCGCCTCGGACAACGCACCCATTGGGCTGGACTACGGACGATATCCGTTAACTCCCGTGTATACTTTTAGTGTGGAAGTAGACTTTTAAATATAAAATGATGACCGAGATGAAAAATCGATCTTTTATAATAACGGCTTTATTGAGTGTGGTTTTTGTTTGGGGCTGCAGCGAAGACTTCATCGAGCGACCTCCGGATGACACCATAGTGGATGCCAATTTCTGGAAAACACCCGATCAGATTCTGGCGGGAACCGCACCTTTGTACAACATCGCCTGGTTTGACTACAACGACAAGGCTTCCCATGGTTTGGGCGACGGTCGGGGTGGAATGTTGAGCGCCAATTACTCTTATCAACTGGAAAACATAGAATTCCGTACGACGGCGCTGACCGCAGAGAACAGTGCATCCTGGAGCGCATTTTTCAAGGTAGTGGCGCACGCGAATATGACCATGCGAAATATCCAACAATACGCCGATCCTTCTATTCCCGTGGAGCGGGTGAATGCTGCGATTGCAGAAGCCAGATTCATGCGCGGAGTCGCCTACATGTTTCTCGTGATGAACTGGGGCGCAGTGCCGATCATCACGGACAACGTAAAATCCAGCGAGAGCCCCAGGGAGATCAGGCGAAATACGGTCGAAAGCATTTGGAAATTTATTACAAATGACCTGAGTTACGCCGTCACACACTTGCCAGACACTCCACTGGAGCCTGGGCGATTGACTTCGTGGTCGGCCAAAGGGATGTTGTCCAAAGTCTATCTGACCCGGGCAGGTGTCGGTGCTTCTCCGGGCGCAAAGAACCAGCTGTATCTGGACAGCGCGCGGATTTTGGCGCAGGACGTCATTGAGAACAGCGGGGCCACGCTCATGGAGAATTACGCCGATTTATTTAAAACCGCCAACAACAACAATCCCGAGACATTATTTGCCCTGCAATGGACCTACGATGGGTCGGATTGGGGTTCCCAAAACAGTGTTCAGGCCTACCTGGCTTTTAGTTCGGCCATCACTGGCTTTTCAGATGGCTGGGGAGGTGACCTCGGCGCTTCTATGTACATCCTGGATTTGTACGAGGGTCTTGTCGAGAATGGTTCTACACCGGACCAGCGTCTTAAGGCCAGTTTTATGATGCCTGCAGATCACTATTCGTATATCCATCAACAAGTGCTCGATGCCAATGGAAATCCGAAAGTTCAGGAACTGATCGTTCCGGTAGGAGGGAGCGGGTACAACAATAGAGCGTGGGTGAAAAAGTACGTGGTGGGCCGGCCGGAGGATAACGGTGGCCGGGTAGCCCAACAGCGCACAGAAATTCAAACCTATATGCTCCGATTGGCGGATGTATATTTGATATATGCGGAAGCGATCCTGGGAAATCAGGAATCTACTGCAGACCCTCAGGCGTTAACCTATTTCAACAGGGTACGACAACGCGCGGGGCTGCAACCCAAAATGCAAATTACATTTATGGATATTCTCGAAGAGCGGATGGTGGAATTTGCTATGGAAGGCCAATCCTGGTATGATTTTGTCCGGTTGCATTACTACAATCCCGAATTAGCTTACGAGTTGTTATCCACCCAAAACAGGGGTTTTGTTCGAATTACGCCCACCTTGTATGCACAGCGGCAAATCGATGGCGAAACCAAGGAGGTAGCCATTTCCTGGAAGGTGGAAGATGAACCCGACTATACCGGCCCCAAAAACTACAACGTCAACTCCGGAAATTTTCGATTACCCATTCCGGAGATTGAAATTTCAAACTATCCCAATCTCAAAGAGGAGCCTGTGGATTACGATTTTAATCAAGGTTGAAAAATTTAGATTATGGCATTTACAACATTCATAAATCTCAGGCATTTTACGACGATCATTATGCTGATTTTGGCAATGGTCGGAATTGCGGCGCTATCTTCCTGCGAAGAAGAGGATATGGGTGCACCACCCATTATTGAACGGGTGCGTATTATCCCCAAAGATTCAACGACCAATAGCGGGGCCCGGTACGAGTATTACGCCATCATGGGCCAAAACCTGGGAACGACTCAAAAGGTTTATTTCAGTGGCGTAGAAGCAGCAGTTAACGCCACGATGGTCCGTGATGACAACATCATCATAAGCATCCCCGGGGGCGCTCCCTTCCCCGGCCCCAATACCCTCAGTACGGTCCGTGTGGTCACCTTGTACGGGGAGGCACAACTGGAGTTTGAAATCGAACAACCTGTAGCCGACATTCAAACATTCTCACCGGCCGTAGCTGTGGCAGGAGATAGGGTGGTGATCACCGGGGCGTATTTTAAAGGACTCGAAAAAGTGAGTTTTGTGGATGCCGTGACCGATGTAGCCACCGATGCCGAAATACTTTCCTACGTCGTCGATGAAACCTCCGGTGTGGAAGTTATAACGGTCGTCGTTCCTGAGGGCATCGGAGTGTCTTACATCGCTGTGACAACACCGTCCGGAGTGGGATATTCCCGCAACACCTTTGGCTTCAACTATTCGGTCTTTACAGATGGGGTGCCCGATGGATGGAATAAAGCCGGATGGTCGGGCATGACAGAATGGGACAATCAAGAACCCGTCAAGAGTGGAAATTTTTCAGCAAAGCATTCGTATACCGGTGGATGGGGAGGATTTCAGATTACCCATGATGGGTTTTCACTGGAGCCTTATTCCATCCTCAAGGTATCCATTTTTGGGGGACCCAATACGGAAGGTAAATTGGTTCAGATCTACATTACAGAGACCCCCGGCGGGCCTTCGACTCCTTATGAATTGGTGGTCCACGAAGGGCTCTGGACTGATTATGAAATTCCACTTTCTGCCATCGGAAATCCGTCTCAGGTAAGTGAACTGGTGATCCAGGATAAGGGTGGAGCACCGTACATCATTTACGTGGATGATTTGGGCTTTATATGACAGGATGAATTTGAAAGAAACTGATAAAAATAGGTAAAATGAATAGGTATTACCCCCATATAGGATTTTATTTACTGGCCTTCATGACTGTACTGATCCTGGCTTGTGAAGACGACGATGAACCGGTTACATATCTAAAACCGGTGATTATGGAGGTGTCACCGGGAGAGGGGTTACAGGGAGATCAGGTCAGGTTATCCGGACAGGATTTGGGACAGGTCGTAGGGGTTCGGTTTGGATCGATCGAAGTGACAGGGTTTCAACAGGCAGACGATGAAATTACCCTCACGGTCCCCAATGGTCTGGAAGAAGGTGAAACGACCATTACGGTATATTATGCGGGAGCTGTGTCCAATAATCTGGGGCCCTCGGCGAGCATTCCATTCAAGGTATTGTACGAGCCCGTATTGACCGAAGTGTCACCTGCCCAGGCCAAACCCACATACGGTATTACCTTGTCGGGAAATTACCTGAAAGCGGCATTTTCGTTGAAATTTGATAGTATCGTTACGCCCTTTGATGCCACGCAGACCAGCATCACTGCGATTGTCCCTGATATGGCACCCGGTATGATAGAAATCAGCGTGGGGACACCAGGAGGGGTAACCTCTGTTCCGTTTGAAGTGTTGCCCAAAACACCCGAAATACATCGATTTGAACCAGAGGCAGGTGGTCGGCCCGGTGAGCAGGTGACCATTTATGGAGCCTTTTTCATCGATGTCGTTTCGGTTCATATCGGATCCACCGAGGTCGGGGAATATGAGGTAGTGAGTGAGTCTGAACTCGTCATCACCATCCCGGAAGGGGTGTCCAGAAATAAGGTGACCATTCAAACTGCGATCGGAGAGGTGACCAGCGAAAATGACCTCAATGTGGTTGAAATTCCTTACGTGTTGTTTGGAGAAAGTCTCCATGCTGATATGCAAAATTGGGGTTGGGGAGGAACCGATGATTTCAATAACACGGAGGTGGCCAGAGAAGGGTCTGTATCCTACGCCCGTACCTATACGGAAGCCTGGAGTGGGATCCAGCTCCATCACGGCTCGTTGAACCTGTCTCCTTATTCAGCTATCGAGATTTCGGTGTACGGTGGTCCGGGAACGACTGGAAAGGTTATCAATCTCAATATCAACTGGGGGGCTGCTTTTGAGATCACCCTGACGGAAGGAGAATGGACAGATTATACGGTACCTTTGGCTGATCTGGGGAATCCAGCCTTGTTAAGTGAACTTATTGTGCAGGAAAATGGGTCTACCAATCCCCAGGTTCCTTTCACGGTTTATTTGGATAATATCAAATTTATCGAGTAAATTCATACCGCATCACGAACTTTTGTAATTGCCCGCGATAAGTTAAAAATTGCCACATGCCAAAATTCTATATCGTTTTACTCCTATCAGTTTGGGTATGGTGGAATATACCCCCCACCGCATCGGGCCAGGATATCCCTTTTCATCGGGGGGTAAACCTGACCAACTGGTTTCAGGCCCGAAGCCCGGGTGCTATTCAATTTGGGAAATACGGGAAGAAGGATTTTGAAAACATTAAGTCCCTGGGCTGCGATGTGATCCGTCTTCCGATCAATTTGCATTCGATGACGCTGGGTGCGCCGGAATACAAACCCGATCCGTTGTTTCTGACCTTTCTGGATTCGGCGGTGGCGTGGGCGGAAGACCTGGAACTGCATCTGATTATCGATAATCATTCCTTTGATCCGGCTGTCAATACGGATCCTGCTGTGGAGCTCATTTTAGTGAAGGTATGGAGCCATATGGCGCAATATTACAAGGATAAATACGAAAACCTGTACTACGAGGTGTTGAACGAGCCCCACGGAATCGATGATGCAGTCTGGGGAGAAATTCAGCGAAAAGCGATTGCAGCCATTCGGGCTCACGATACGGAACATACCATCATTGTGGGCGGTGCCGGGTGGAACAGTTACCACAATCTGGAATTTATCCCGGAGTATGAAGACGACAATCTGATCTACACTTTTCACTTTTACGATCCTTTTCTGTTCACCCATCAGGGTGCCACCTGGAATACCCCTTCCATGGACGAACTGCGGAATATTCCATTTCCATACGAGGCTGGAGCAATGCCGCCGTTGCATTCGAAATACAATGGGACCTGGATCCAGAATATATATGATAATTATGAGCAGGATGGTACGGTGGCTAAGGTGAAGGAACTGATCGATATTGCGGTAGCTTTCCGTGAAGAGCGTAAGGTTCCTATTTTTTGCGGGGAATTTGGTGTATATGATATCAACAGCGATCCGGAAGACCGCGTGTATTGGTATAAAGTGGTCCGGGAGTACCTGGAAGAAAATGAAATTCCCTGGACGATGTGGGATTATCACGGAGGATTCGGCGTGTTTCGAAAGGGCGAACAAGGTCTGTTTGACCATAATCTCAATACCGAATTACTCGAAAGTCTGGATTTGAATGTACCAGAGCAGACCCCTTATCAGAAAAAACCGGAAACGACCGGCTTTCATTTGTACGACGATTTTTTACATCCTGGACTGGAAGAATCGAGCTACGGATCGGGCGAAATTCACTACTACGACCGGGATGCACCCAATTACGGACAGCATGCCATCCGTTGGCAGGGACCGGATCAATACAACATCATTGGTTTCGCCTTCAGACCCGTGAAAGATTTGACCCAACTCGTTGATGAGGGGTATTTTTTGAATTTTTTTGTTCGATCGACCGCTTCCGATCTCCGATTTGATGTTCGTTTTCTGGATACAGATACTGGAGACACGGATCACGCCTGGCGACGTCGAAATGCCATAGAGCTCAATCCGGAAGATTCACAGACCTGGCATAAGGTCACCATTCCACTTGCTGATTTTGCCGAACAGGGTGCATGGGAGGATGGGGTATGGTATGATCCGGTGGGCGCATTTCAGTGGGAAAATGTAGACCGATTTGAATTTTCAACCGAATACCGGGATTTTGCCGGGGATACCATATGGATCGACCAGGTGATTATTACGAATCGGGACACGGCTCAGATTACTACTTCGTCACTTTTACCCCGGGAGAAGTCCCGGGAAATTACAGCCTTTCCCAATCCGTGCAATGACACCTTGTTTGTGGGACTGGATGGCTACCAAAATACGGTGCGAATCCGGATTTATGATAACCAGGGGCGATTGCAGTATGAGGGTAATCCGGAAAGCAATCAATTTCAAATCGATACCCGGAACTGGACACCCGGATTGTATTACGTGACCGCACTCCACGAGACGGGCAATCGGGGAGCGAAGAAAATTATGAAACTATAACACTCTCGTCCCCATATCCCATACGCTTTTAATGACACCCTGGTGATTTCTATTCATCGTCTACGTAAAGTTACCACATTTTCATTTTTGGATTTTTCAAAAGCCCAAAATTACCGTAATAGATCTCGATCTGATTGACCACTTCCCCCATGTGGACGTTCCGGGGATGCGTTTACTATGTGTTTCGAACGACGGATCGACCTGGAATCATTCCATAAAGGAATAAAAATGTCATAGTGATCTTACGTGCAATAGATGTGATCATGATGATTTTGGTTTATGATTGAATACCCGGGACGGAAACCGACTCTGTTGTTTTTCCGGTTTGCTCCAACATAAGTGTTAATTGATAAAGCGTGAAGCTGCCGATTGCCATGACGACATCCCGGACTGCAATATCAAATAGTCCATTGATAACGAGGGTCAATGCGATAGCGACGAGCCATGCTGTTACGATCAGAGAGCCTATTTTGGTTTTGGTCAAAACGAGCACACCCGCAGCCATTTCGACCATGCCAATGACCGAGATCAATACGGTAGGATCGAAGGGCAGAAGGTCAGTAAGAAAACCAAGGTATTGCTGCCAATCGGTCAGGATGTGCAAGAATTTATCCAGACCGGCTACGATAGGGACCACGCCATACGTGATTTTCAAAAGGGTTTGTAAATTTTTAATATCTTTCATGTGACAATATTTTGAGTTCACCCGTTAGATACATTTCACACGAATCGGTTACATTATTTTTCCATCAATTTTTGTAACGGAGTCTGTTTTCCTGCATCTAATCAGAAAGGATAATTATGAACGAGATAAAAATAGAAGGCTCTGACGTGCAGGAAGTGGAGGTGATCAGACAGGTGCTGGAAGGTAAAGTAGAGCAATACGAATGGCTTATTCGGAAATACAATCAGCGATTGTTTCGATTGGGTATGTCTTATTTACATCAGGATTCCGATGTACAGGATGCCATGCAAAACACCTATATAAAAGCGTATTACAACCTGAAGAATTTTGGGTTTCACGCTTCTTTTTCCACCTGGATCATGCGTATTATGATCAACGAATGTTTGCAGCAAGTACGAAAGAAGCGATTTTACGCACCAATTGAGGAGCCCGAAGCGGTATCCCACCATGTCTTATCCTATGAAAACGGGGAAAGTAACTTAATACAGAGAGAAATGAAGGCGTTGTTGGAAAATTCAATTTTATCGCTTCCGACCAAATATCGGACGGTCTATATGCTCCGGGAAATCGAAGAAATGTCCACCGGCGAAACGGCTGCCGCCCTGGACATAAGTGAGAGCAATGTCAAGATTCGTTTGTACCGGGCAAAAGAATGGCTCCGCGATGAGATTCTCCGGAGAGCGGATGGGGTAGAGATATTTCCATTTCGGTCCGGGCGGTGTGACCTGCTCGTTGACCGGGTGATGACGATCATACGGGAAAACGCCGGTTGAATCCCGGACGGTATATTTGCTTTTTGAAGTTCTTATTATCTTATCCGCCATTATGAACAGATGGACGTATTTTCTGATTGTATGGTTGGTAATCGGTGCCAAAGAACCTGCCTCGATTCGAAGTCAGACACCTGATTCTTTCTTCACATTCCCGGACGAATCACCTCTCCTCCAGGAAACCTATTATCAATTTCGTGAAGGATTGGATAATGCCTATTGGAAATTTGTAAGAACCCGGCAGGGTCGGGTGGCTTTTTTGGGAGGTTCGATCACCTACAATCCCGGATGGCGGGACAGCGTGA